>JADYXV010000091.1 GCA_020853995.1 Novosphingobium sp. | reverse complement strand
GCTGGAATCGGCAAAGACTTCCTGATTGACGAATGAACCGGGTGGATAAGGTGCGATCATCGGACCGATGGCCGCAACGATGATCCAGAAGATCACCAGCACAAGGCCGATCTTTCCCGAAAGCGGAAGGCGCCGCGCGGCGCGAAGGAGGCTGGCCATGGTCATCCCTGCCGCAGTCGCGGGTTGGCCAGGATCGCCACGGTATCGGCAATCAGGACCAGCAACAGATATGCTGCGCAAAAGATCATGGCACATGCCTGCAACAACGGCATATCACGCGACGTGACAGCATTGACCATAAGACTGGCAAGTCCGGGATAGCTGAAGATGGTTTCCACGATGATCGCGCCTCCGAACAGGTAGGAAAGGCTGAGCGCCATTGCGTTGACGATGGGACCAACGGCGTTGGGCAGAACGTGGCGGAAGATGAGGCGGCTTTGCGACACGCCCTTCAACCGGGCCATTTCGACATAGGGCCGGTCAAGTTCGGCAATGATGGCGGCGCGGATCATGCGGCCCAGTTGGGCGATGACACCCACCCCCAGCACCAGCACCGGCATGGCATAGGCACGCAGGAACTCCCACAGCGTGAGGTCTTGCGGCACGATCGTGATGGACGGCAGCCACAGCAGCTTTACCGAAAAGATCAGAACCGCAATCGTCGCCACCAGAAATTCCGGCAGGGCCACCATCGCCAGCGTCATCACGTTCAACGCCCGGTCCGCCGCACGGCCACGGGTAATCGCTGACCATATGCCGACCAGAAACGCGATTGGCACAGAAAACAATGTCGTCAGCCCGGCAAGGATCAGCGTGTTGGGCAGCCGTTCCGATATGATCTCTGCCACCGGCTTGTTGGCCACCAGGGACTGGCCGGGATCGCCGGCGACAATGCTCGCCAGCCATTCGAAATACCGCACCAACGCTGGCCGGTCGAGGCCCATTTCCTGGCGCAGTGCTGCAATCTGTTCAGGCGTTGCGCCCTGCCCCAGCAATTCCTGCGCGGCATCGCCGGGCAGAAGGCCGCTGATCGTGAAAATCACGGCCGAGACGAGCGCGAGCGTGACCAGCGCCAGGCCGGTTCGCTTGGCAACAAGCTTTGCCGGTCCGCGCCAGGGTGAAACTGGTGATACGCCGCTCATGCGTCCAACCACACGTGTTCGCCAAAGGTGTAGCCCATCAATCCTCCCAGCGGCACCGGTTGCAGCCCGCGAATGCGGCGGTCATAGCCGTCCAGCAAGCTGATGAAGACCGGAATGCCAACCCCGCCGGTGCGGTGGATCATCCACTGCATCTCGCCATAAATGGCCTTGCGCAAAGCCACATCGCCGGTCTGGCGCGCCTCAATCAGCATCTTGTCGAACTTCGGGTTTTTCCAGCCTGCTTCGTTCTCCGTCGCCTTGGACTGGAAGAACAGGCTGAACATCAGGTCGGTGGTGGGCCGCTGGTTGATGTTGCCGAAGGTCAGCGGATGACGCATCCAGTGCGTCGACCAGTATCCGTCGCTTGGCACGCGATTGACCGCCAGTTTCAGCCCGATCTGCGCTGCATGCTCTTGCAGGATCGAACCCATATCGACCGACAATGTTGCGGCGGGCGAGACATAGACCGGCAATCGCGTGCCCAGCAATCCCGACCGCTTGAGATAGAACCGGGCCTTTTCGGGATCAAATGCACGCTGCGGGATTTCAGGGTTGAAATAGGGATCAAGCGGGGAAATTGGCTGGTCGTTGGCGATTGTCGCATAACCCCGGAACAGCGCGCGCTTGATCAGATCACGATCCAGCAGATGCTTCATCCCCAGCACAAAGTCAGGGTTGCCCGTAACCGGATGATCCTGCCGCATCACCAGATCGGTATAGAGGCCGGATTTGGTTTCCATGATCATGTGCGAAGACGATGCCTTCACCCGTTTGACCGATCCGGGACTGACCGCGATAACCATCTGCACATCGCCCGAAAGCAGCGCGTTTACGCGTGACAACTCATCGGGGATGGCAATCAGCTCGATCTCGTCGAGATAGGGCTTGCCCGGCTTCCAGTAATTGGGGTTGCGCCGCACGATGGTGCGAATTCCCGGCGCAAAGGCTTTCAGGATGAACGGGCCGGTCCCGTTGGCGACGCTGAAATCGCGGCGCCCGTTTTCCACGATCACAAACTGCGCTTGTGCCAGAATGATCGGGATGTCGGGGTTGGGTCCGTTCAGCCGCAGTTCCACTTCCAGCGGGCCGACCCGGCGCGCGCCTGCAAACTGTTCGGCAACCGCCTTTACCTTGGAACCGACGGCCGGATCCTTGTGCCGCATCAGCGAATAGACGACATCATCGGCCGTCAGAGACTTGCCGTTGTGAAACTGCACGCCACGCCGCAACCGGATTGTCCAGACGATGTTGTCATCTGTCTCGATCGCCTCGGCCAGTCCGGGCTGTGCGCGCAATGCGCCATCAAATTGCGTCAGTCCGCTGTAAAGCAGGAAAAGCCGCATGTAATCGCTGGAATTGCCGCCCTTTGCAGGGTCGAGCGTATCTGCTGTCGAGGCCACGATGCCCGCAACGCGAATGCGCCCGCCCATGCGCGGCTTACCGATCAGCTGGTCAGCCGGAGACAGCACCGCTCCTGCAGCCATACTGCCCAGCAAGACGCGGCGCGACAGCATCAGAGACCTACCACAGCAGGAAGCGCACCAATGTGCGGGATTTCCACGTCGCGGTAATTCGCGTTCGAAGGTTCGTGCCCGCGTCCGATGAACACGCGGCAGCCAAAGCCGAGATCGGTGGCGGTGTTCTGGTCATAACGGAAGCTGGACGAAACGTGCATGCCCACTTCCGGCCCCATGCCAAGCTGGTCGAACATATATTCGAACGCCTGCATGCGCGGCTTGTAGGCTTGTGCGCTTTCGGCCGTGTAAACCCGGTGGAAGGTTGCACCCAGCAGGCCGACGTTTGACATGATCTGGCTGTTCATGGCGTTGGAAAGGATCACCAGCGGGATCTTGTCACAAATTTTCGAAAGGCCGCCGGGCACATCATCGTGTGGGCCCCACGTCGGCACGGCTTCATAGACGGCATTGGCCTCGTCTTCATGAAACGCCACGCCCCACTTCTTCGAACAGCGCTCCAGCGAATTGGCAATGACATCGCGGTAAGGCTTCCAGGGCCCCAGCACTTCATCAAAACGGTACGCAGCCCAATCCTTGCAGAACGCCGGCATGGCCTCATCAGCAATTCGTCCGGCATAAAACTGCGTCGCCATTTCGGTCATGCGGAAGCGGGTTAACGTGCCATAGCAATCGAAGCTGATGAACTTTGGCGTAAAGACAGATGTGCTCATGGCTTTGATCCGGTCCTGTGTTCCTATGGCTTCCGGCATGGCCGGCCAGCTGTTAGCGACTTGACAACATCACCACCGATGCCGCGAAACTTGCACCCGTTCGGCTTGGCACAATACCGTTTGCCACACTTTTTACGCGCAACTTACGGCATGACATGCCGTCATCCTAATAGCCCAGCGACCGGTCGACTTCACCCAGCAACGCATCGCCTGCCAGCAGGCGCTGTACGTTATCGGCCAGAACTTCGCCTGCCGTGCCGTGGCGCGTTTCTGCGGCCACATGCGGCGTAAGGAAAATCGAGGGATGGCTATAGAACGGATGGCCTTCCGGTAGCGGTTCAGGATCGGTCCCATCGATCATCGCAGCGCGCAGCCGGCCCGAGTCGAGCGCTGAAATCAGGTCAGCCGCCACAAGGTGGCCGCCCCGCCCCGCATTGACCACAGCACTGCCGCGCGGCATCTTTTCGAAGGTTTCATGGCACAAAATGCCGCGCGTGCTGTCCGTCAGCGGCAGCAGGCAGACGAATATGTCGGCTTGTGCCAGAAAGGCATCAAAGCCCTCCTCTCCGGCAAAGCAGGTGACGCCATCGATATCGTGCGCGCTGCGGCTCCAGCCCGACAGGACGAACCCCAGCGGCTTGAGCATTTCAAGCGACGCTTTGCCCAACTCGCCCAGTCCCATGATGCCGACGCGCGTTTCGGACGCCAGCCGCGTGTGGCGATAGGTCCAGCGACCGGCACGTTGTTCCGAAATGAAAAACGGCAAGTCACGGTGCAGCGCAAGACAGGCCATCGCGACATATTCTGCCATGCCGGTGATGATCCCGCGTTCAACCATGCGCACGATGCGGATCTGTGGCGGCAGTGCAGCGATGGGCAACTGGTCAATGCCCGCGCCTACGCTGAACAGCACTTCCAGATTGGGAAACTGGCTGATGAAATCCGCAGGCGCATTCCATGCGGCCAGATACCGCACCTCTGCCGGATCAACCCGATCATGCCCCCAGCGCCGGAACGGCAAATGTGGCAGGCGGTCGGCAAATATCCTGGCCCAGACCGCGCCGCGCGCTTCAAGGCCATGATAAAGCATTGTCATTTGCGCAACTTCCTTTGCTGCCACCACATCAACGGTCCAGACACGCCAAGCCCGATCAGAACCAGTGCCTCGACCAGCAGAACCAGCCGCCCGGCAAGGCCGAATTCGTCGCCCGAATGATAGGGCAATATCTTCATCCACAACGCCGGATTGTCTTGCGCCGCCATCACCTTGGCAATGCGCATCGCAGCAAGATCAACCGTAACCACATGCACTGCCAGCGCGTTACGCTCCGGAGCCAGCAGGTTTACATCCATCCGCGCGCCGGGCGCAAAGCGTATGTCCCGTACGGCTGCGCGCGGAAACAAAGCTTGCGCCAGTTGCAACCCCGCAGCAACGCTTTGCGCATCCGGCGCAGGCCTTGGTGCAGACCGTGGTTCAGGCCGTGGTTCAACTTTGCCTGCTGGTGCAGGCGCGAAAATTGCCGCGATGGCGTCATTGCCCGCAATCAAGGCCCCTGTTGCCGCGCTTGATACGATCAGCACGGTTGCAACCACGCCAACGCTGCGGTGCCAATGTCGCAACTTCACGCGCGCAGGCATGCGCGGATTGATGGCCAGCGATTGGCGCATGCGCCCTTTGCGCGGCCACCAGAACGCCAATCCGGTTCCGGCCATGAACAGCAGCACGATCCCGCTCAACCCGATCACCACCATACCTGTGGTTCCAGCCATCAGGCGATAATGCAGTTGTAGCGCGGCTTCGATGGGGAATTGGGCAAGGCCGCCCTGCCGCACGATCCTGGCAGATACCGGATCGATCATGGCAAGGCTGCGCTGCCCGCTGGCATCGGCCAGTTGCACAAGTGCCGTCCGCCCCGGCTCTGGCGGCATATGGATACGTTGCACCTGTTTGCCGGTTGCCGCCGCCGCTGCATAAAGCCGGTCGACCGGCTGTGCCGTGCCCGCCGCTGGCACCACCTCCAGCAAACGCCCCAGCGGCTCGCGAAACAGCAGAACAGCGCCAGTCAGCGCCTGCAGCAGGATAAGCGGTGCAAACAGCATCGCAAGACGGCGATGCCACACAAGAAAGTCGCTGCGGTGCATGGCGCGCACGCCCTTTTTGTCAAACCGGCGTGTCAAACCGGAAGGGCCGTGCATCCCGAAAGATGCACGGCCCTGCCCGATTGCATCAGAACGAGAACGTAGCCCTGACGTTGAACGCACGCGGAGCGCCCGGTGTGATCCACAGCCGCGCATAAGATGCGGTGTAGATATCCTTGTCAAACAGGTTGGTCACATCGGCGGTCAAACGTACATTCTTTGCCGGTTCGAAAGTCGCCATCAGACGCGCGATGACATAGCCGGGCAATTCGAAGGTCGATCCCGTTTCCCCCAGACGCTTGCCGACATAATTGATGCCGCCGCCGAATGTGAACCGCTTTTCGCCAATCATGAAGCCCTTGTTGACGATCAGGTTGGCTGCGTGTTCGGGAATGTTGATCAGACGGTCACCGGGATTGATGGTAAGGCCAAAGTCCTTGTCACCCGCCGCAGTCGTCCATTCGGCATCAAGATAAGCATACGTTGCGATGATCGTGATATCGCCTGGCAGGTTGGCATTGAAATCCAGTTCCACCCCGCGCGAACGGGCCGCACCGCCTGCGATCGAGAAACCGGCATTTGCAGGGTTCGGATCAGCGGTAAGGATGTTGTTCTTCTTCATGGTGAAGGCCGCAATCGAACCGCTGAGCGGACCGCCCGGCTCACCCAGACGTACGCCTACTTCGTATGACTTGCTCAATTCGGCAGGGAACGGATTGCTGGCTGCATCCACGCCGCTGTTCGGGCGGAAGCCTTCGCCATATCCGGCAAAGACCGACACATCATCGTTGACTTCATACAGAACACCGCCGGTCGGGCTGAACTGCTTGATCTTCACGCGCGAAGTGCGGTTGTTGGCACGGTTCAGGACGGTCTAGCTGTAATCGTCATAACGGCCGCCAACGCGCAGCTTCAGACGGTCGGTCAGATCGATCTGGTCCTGGAAATAGATCCCCCACGCCTTTTGCGTTTCAAACGTATTGGTCAGCGGCGTTGCGCCCAGTGCCAGCGTCTGGCCATAAACCGGATTGAAGATGTTGACGGCATAATTTGCCGCCGTGATCGGCGTGCCGGCAGTATAATTGACCGGGCGTCCGCGCAGTTGCAGCAGGTCTATGCGGAAGCGATCCCAATCCGCGCCCACCAGGACGTGGTGTGTGATTCCGCCGGTATAAAACTTGCCCGAAATTTCGCCGCGTAAGACCATGTTGTTCGTGCTGTAATCGCGCGAACGGCGCTGGCGCGAAAGGAAGTTGCCGGTAGATGTCAGCGTCTGGCGGCGGTTGGTGCCGATAGGATCAAGCTCTGGCTCACTCGACAGGCCCTTGAACTCCGTCTCGCGATACCCGAACCCGGCAAGGAAGTACCAGTCGCCGCCCAGCTTCTGCTGGAACTGGACCTGATGGCCGAGCACGTTGACGTTCATCCGCCCGTCACCGGGTTCGCCATAGAAGGTCGAATTGGAAACAGTCCCCAACCTGCCGTTCACCGCAATCGTGCCGCGATCGAACGGAACACGGTTGTCTACAAATTCAAGCTCGTAAGACAGGCTCGTGTCCTTGCTTGGCGTGAAGACAATCGAAGGGTTGGCCACGTAAAGCGTCTGGTGCACGGTATCGCGGAAGCTGTCGCCATCCTGCACAGCGCCGTTCAGACGGATTGCCACGGTATCGCTGAGAGAGAGGTTGTAATCAGCCTCGACGCGGAACGTGTTGAAGCTGCCGCCTTGTACCGCAAACGAACCGAAGTCTTCGCCGACTTTGGCCTTCTTGGTGATGATGCTGATCGTTCCGCCCGGTTCACCGCGACCGAACACCGCGCCATTGGGGCCTTTGAGGATTTCGATCTTTTCAACAGCGGATGCATCGCGCGCACCGCCATATCCACGTCCACCGTTAAAACCGTTGACCAGAACGCCGCCGGCGAAGTTCTCGTCACCTGCAAAACCGCGAATGGCAAAACCGTCAAACAGTCCGCCAAAATTGTTCTGGCGCGAAACGCCGCTGGAAAGGTCCAGCGCGGAATCGAGGCGGGTAATGTTGAGATCCTGCAGCGTCTTGGCATCAATCACCTGGACGCTTTGCGGAATGGCCGAAAGGGGGACATCGCCGCGATATTGCTGCCGCTGGCCGACCACGACCATTTCATCGACGGCCTGCGCTTCCTGTTCCTCTGCAGGGGCAGATTGCGCCCAAACAGTTCCCGGCAATGCTGCCATTGCTACACTGCCTATTGCAACACTGGTTACCAGCGCGGCCTTGACTGCGGACTTTGTCTTCATCGCAACTTACCCCTCGTTCGTGATACGGTTCTTCGATCCCGCCCACCCGATGTAACATTGTTACATGCGAGGCAAGCGAAAGTGGCGTTTGAGCCGTCCTGCGGATTGTTATTATTCGTTGAAGCTTATGCCCTCGCGAACGAATCTTGCGTTGAAGCGGCGCGGCTGGACAGAACATTATTGTGAAATTTGCATGACACCGGAGTCTTTGTGCCGTTCGGGCTGAAATGCCCCTGACAAGGCAGGCAAGCTGCCGCACGATAAGTGTCATCACGGCGTTACAGCGCAATTAGCGAGCAGCAACTGCCCCCCGACAGGTACTTTACAGCACGAAAACACCTTCTGTCAGGACGTGCTGCCGCACAAATGCGCAAGAACCGGCCCCGGAATTCAGAATATCGTGCTGAAAGCCCGCCGCATTCGGCAAACCTCCTGCAAACTGGCCACTATGCTGGCCATGAACAATATCGGGGAACAGAGAGCATGAGCACCTTTCGTCCAAAGTACGTGACTTTTGATTGTCATGGCACGCTGATCAATTTCCAGATGGCTGATGCCGCCAAGGATCATTTTGGTCACTTGCTTAATGATCTGCAGATGGCTGAATTCATCCGCAACTTTCAGGCATACCGGCTTGATGAAGTGCTGCGCGACTGGAAGCCCTATGCCGAAGTCGTGCACAACGCGCTTGAGCGGGCGTGCAAGCGCAACAACGTTGCCTTCAAGCCGGAGCAGGCCGAAGAAATCTATAATCGCGTGCCAACCTGGGGCCCGCATGCCGACGTTCCTGAAGGCCTTGCCAAACTGGCCAAGGAAATTCCGCTGGTCATCCTCACCAACTCGATGGTCGCGCAAATTCCTTCGAACGTGGCCAAACTTGGCGCGCCATTCCATGCAGTGCTGACGGCCGAGGAGGCCGGCGCCTACAAGCCCCATCTGCAAGCATTCGAATATATGTTCGATACGCTTGGCTGCGGGCCGGAAGACATCACGCACGTATCGTCATCGTTCCGGCATGATCTGATGTCGGCCTATGACATCGGCATCAAAAGCAAGGTCTGGGTGAACCGGGGCCATGAACCTGCCAACCCTTATTATGAATACACCGAAATTCCGGACGTGACGCATCTGCCCGGCGTGTTCGGCATCTGAGCGCGGGATCGGACAAAGTGGCAGCGCAGCCAGATCATTCAACCGGTGTGGCGGCCACAGGCCGGGCATACTTTGCCTCCGCTGCAGAGCTTCTGGCAATGCTGCCCGACGCATCGCAAAACGATGCGCCGGCAGCATTGCTTGCGCAACACTACGGGCTGGACGCTGTCGTTGCGCCGCTGTCATCCGAAGTCGAGCGTACATTTGATGCAAGGGCAGGCGATGGCCGCCAGCTGATCTTCAAGACTTCGGCACGGCCACAGGCGCTTGACAGCTTCCGGTTCCAGTCAACGGTTCTGGCTGGCCTTGGTAGCGCGACCGGCGTCATCGCACCCGCTGTCATCCCGACGCGATCAGGCGATCTGATGTTTGAACATGCGCAGGGCAGCGGTTACCTGCAAACACGCATGGTGGGGCTGGCGCTGCACACCGTACCGCGCACGCCCCGCTTGTTGGACCAGGTGGGCGAGGCGCTGGCGCGGCTCAATCTGGCAATGAAACACATCGAGGCCCCGGCCTCGCGCCGCCCGGTGCTGTGGAACATCGCCTGCTGGCCGTGGCTGGTGGAGTTTGAACGCTATCTGCCCGAAGGCCAGACCGCACAATTGGTGCATAGCGCAATGGCCGATTATATCGGGAACATCGCGCCGCAAATCGGCAATCTGGACTGGCAGGTCACGCACAACGATCCCAGCCCGTTCAACATGATCAATACCGGCCCGACCGGCATCGGCTTCATTGATTTCGGCGATGGTGGCTGGAACCCCCGCCTTCAGGACCTTGCCATTGCGGCAGGCCATTTCACGCTTGATCCCGATACACCACTGGGCGGGGCAGAGCACGTCATCGCAGGCTATGCGTCACTTTGCCCGCTATCGGATCTTGAAGCAGCGTTGCTGCCGGGCATGATGCGCGCGCGCCAAAGCGCACTTGTCCTGATCAATCACTGGCGCTCGCACCTTTTCCCGCAAGATGCGCCCTACATCATGAAGAACGTGCATCGCGCAGAGCGTGGTCTTGTCGTGCTGGCGGCACTTGATGCCGCCGCAGGCGAAGCTGCCGTTCGCGATGCCGCTACGCGCAAGCAACCAGCTTCCTGACTCCAAACCGCAATCTACAGGCAGGCCATTATGTCCATCGATCTCATGCCCAACCGCTACCGGCCCGGCGAGGCAGAACTTCCACAGCGCGAAGCGGACCTGATTGCGCGGCGTGATGCGGTTCTGGGCGCATCGTACCGGCTGCAATATCGCACGCCTGTCCACTTTGTCCGCGGACAGGGCATGTGGCTCTATGACCCCGATGACCGGCCCTATCTGGATTTCTACAACAACGTTCCGTCTCTGGGCCACTGTCACGCCGAAGTGAATGCCGCGATGGCCGAACAGGCAGGCCGGATCAGCGCCAATACCCGCTATCTGGAACCCAGACTGGTCGATTATGCCGAAAAACTGGTCGGCACTTTTCCTGCCGAACTGGACCGCGTTGTCTTCACTTGCACCGGCAGTGAATCCAACGACTTGGCCTTGCGCATCGCCCGATTGGCAACCGGCGGCGAAGGAGTGATCGTCACCTCTTATGCCTATCACGGAACAAGCGCGGCAGTGGCGGCGGTCTCTCCCAATCTGGGGGCAGCGGTAAACCTCAGCCCGTTTGTCCGCATGGTCAACCTGCCCGGACCCGAACACATTGCCGATGCACAGGCAGCCGACTTTTTCGAAGCACAAGTGCGCGCGGCAATTACCGATCTGCAACGGCGCGGCATTGGCGTGGCAGCATTGCTGTTCGACAGTATCTTTTCCAGCGACGGTGTCTGGATCGATCCGCCCGGATTCATTGCCGGTGCCGTCCATGCCGTGCGCGAAGCGGGTGGCCTGATCATTGCAGACGAGGTCCAGCCCGGCTTTGGCCGGACCGGCGCGCACATGTGGGGCTTCCAGCGCCACGGGATCGTGCC
Source organism: Novosphingobium sp. (assembly GCA_020853995.1). Classification (GTDB taxonomy): domain Bacteria; phylum Pseudomonadota; class Alphaproteobacteria; order Sphingomonadales; family Sphingomonadaceae; genus Novosphingobium. The sequence goes on along the minus strand of JADYXV010000091.1, from coordinate 10,179 downwards.
CGATCTTGTCACGCTGGGCAAACCGATGGGCAACGGCTTTCCCATCGGCGCGGTGGTGGGCCGCAATGGCCCGATGGAACGGTTCGGCCAGACCGCGCGCTATTCCAACACCTTTGCCGGCAACACCGTGGGCATAGCCTGTGCCGATGCCGTGCTTACCATCCTGCAACGCGACCGGATCCTCGACAGCGTGGCAGCGGTCAGCCAGAGGCTCAGGCGCGGTCTTGATGACATCGCCGCGCAAATGCCCGGCATCCGCGCCATTCGCAACGCCGGTCTGTTCTTCGGGGTTGATATCGGGCTGGACAACAGCCTGCCCGCGCAGCGACGCGCCATGGCGCTTGATCTGGTCAACACCATGCGCGACAATGGCGTGTTGATAAGCACGACATCAGCCAACGAAGACGCGCTCAAGATCCGGCCGCCGCTGGTCTGCCAGAACGAACACGCCGACCAGTTCCTTGCAGCATTCAAATCTGCATTGGCCAAGGTCATCGCTTAACGACGCATCCGGCATGACGGCTTAGACAGGAAAAACCGCACAACTGCCCTTGCTACAACCCCGCACTTCCGCAAAAGGCCATGCTGCTAATGCATCGGCCGAAAAGGGTATTGCGCAAATGATCATCGCATCGGTCATCATCCTGATTGCGATTTTCGCCGCAGCCGTGGTTTTGCCGGTCAACATGGGGTTGATCGGTTTTGCCGCCGCCCTGGGGCTTGGCGTGTTTGGCGCAGGGATGGGCGTCAAGGACGTGCTGGCAGGCTTTCCGGCTGATCTGTTCCTGACGCTTTTGGGCATCACTTATCTGTTCGGCATCGCCAGCCGCAACGGCGCGATTGACTGGCTGGTGGCGCGCACGGCCTATGCACTGGGCACGCACACCGCATTCCTGCCTGCACTGGTGTTTGTGGTTGCAGGCGTGTTGACAGCGCTCGGCGCGGTCGGACCGGCGGCGGTGGCCATTGTTGCGCCCATCGCGCTGCGCTTTGCCCGCGCACATGGCTTTTCATCGCTGATGATGGGGTTGATGGCCGTTCACGGGGCACAGGCAGGCTCGTTCTCGCCCATCTCCATTTATGGCGGCATTGCCAACAAGGTGCTGGAACGCAGCGCAATTGCGCCTGATCCGATGTTCCTGTTCTGGGCCAGCGCAGCCTTCAACGCCGCGATCGCTGCGATGATCTGGGCGGTTTATGCACGCCGCGCTCAAACCGCGCACACTCACATGCCTCCCGATGCACACCCCACCCCAGCCCCTTCCGCGCTTGATCGCGAAGGCTGGTGGACACTGGTTGGCCTTGCCGCTCTGGCGACAGGCGCACTGGTGTTCAAAGTCGATATCGGCTTCATGGCGCTACTGGTCATCATCGCGCTTTCCGTGGTTGCCCCCCGCACCCAGGACGGCGCGCTGAAACTGGTGGACTGGTCCACGATCCTGCTGATTTCCGGCATCGTCATATACGTCAGCGTCATGGAAAAGCTGGGCACTCTGGATGCTGCCAGCCAGATGATCGGCACCGCAGGATCGGCGGCGCTTGGTGTGCTCTTGCTGTGTTATCTTGCCGGTATCGTTTCCACCTTTGCCAGTTCCACAGCGCTGCTGGGCGTCATGATACCGCTGGCGATGCCACTGCTGACCGGCTCGGCCCTGTCGCCCATTGGCGTGGTCACGGCCATCTGCATTGCCAATACCATCGTGGATACATCCCCGTTCTCCACCAACGGCGCCCTGATCGTCGCCAATTCACCCGAGGCAAAGCGCCCTGCCATGCTGCGTAATCTGGTGGCCTATACATCGATCATGGTGATTGCTGGCCCCCTTGCCACGTGGGCCATTTTCGTCGGGCTGTTCTAGGGTAAGACAAAAGCAGCTCCTACCGGTGCCTCCTGCCCCTTCCCTCACCCCGATCATCGGCCCGGACCTGATCCCGGCGAAGGCCTTCCCGTCAGAAATACGCCCGAAAAACCGTCACCTTTCCGTACGATGAAATCGCCGGAAAAGTTTGGTTGCCTAACATTTATCAGGCTGGCAAAGATGGTCCATTCCCATTCACCAAGGCTTACCTGAAATGACCCTGCCCCAACCTGTCGCCGCCGATGTTTCCGGTGACATTGCCCGCATCTTCGCCCTGCAACAAGCCAACCAGTGGAATGTCAAAGCCACCGGCGCCGATCAGCGCAAGGCAAAGCTGGCCAAGCTCAAAGCGGCGGTCGAAGCCCGCAGCGATGCCATTATCGCTGCCGTGCTGGAAGACACGCGCAAACCGCTGGGCGAAATCCGCGTCACCGAAGTGTTGAACGTCACCGGTAACATCCAGCGCAACATCGACAACCTTGACGCGTGGATGGCCCCCACCGAAGTCACCCCGTCGATGAACCCGGCAGACAAGGCGCGCATCATGTATGAAGCGCGCGGCGTGTGCCTGATCCTGGGGCCGTGGAACTTCCCGTTGGGCCTTGCTCTGGGGCCGGTGGCTGCCGCTGTTGCTGCGGGCAATTGCTGCATGGTCAAACTGACCGACTTGTGCCCTGCCACCGCAAAAGTTGCAGCATCGATCATCGCCGATGCCTTTGATGAAAACGAAGTCGCCGTGATCGAGGGTGACGTCAGCGTCGCCAGCGCGCTGCTGGAATTGCCGTTCAATCACATCTTCTTCACCGGCAGCACCCGCGTCGGAAAGATCGTCATGGCCGCTGCAGCAAAGCATCTCGCCAGCATCACGCTTGAACTGGGCGGCAAATCGCCGGTCATCATTGATCAGGGTGCAGATATTGCAAAAATTGCTGCACAACTGGCCGCAGCGAAACAGTTCAATGGCGGGCAGGCCTGCATCAGCCCCGATTACGTTTTCGTCCGCGAACAGGACAAGGCCGCACTGGTTGAAGGCTTCAAGGCAAATGTTGCGGCCAACCTTTATGAAGATGGCGCGATCAGGAAGGGTTCCATCGCACAAATCGTCAACCCCGCCAATTTCGCGCGGGTAAAGGCACTGTTCGATGATGCGGTGGAAAAGGGCGCGACCGTGGCAGCAGGCGGCGTTCTCGAAGCCGAAGACCTGACCATTCACCCCACCATGCTGACCGATGTCACACCGCAGATGAAAATCCTGCAGGAGGAAATCTTCGCTCCCGTCATCCCGGTCATGACCTATGAAACGCTCGATCAGGCGATCGGCTATATCCAGTCGCGCGACAAGCCTTTGGCCCTGTACGTTTACAGCCCCGATGAAGCCAGTGTCGCCCGCGTGCTGAATGAAACCTCGTCAGGCGGCGTCACCGTCAACGGCGTATTTTCGCACTACCTTGAAAACAACCTGCCGTTCGGCGGCGTCAACCATTCCGGCACCGGCAGCTACCACGGCTACTTCGGCTTCAAGGCCTTCAGCCACGAACGCGCGGTCTATCTGCACACCTGAACAGGCTTGGGGCGGTGGACTTGCGGTAGATTGTCTCAAGCCGAGAAGGGCCGCCAGATCATCGCCCGGCAAGCCCCTGTTCGGCCCACGCCAAGGCCAGTGTCAAGGTGCCAAGGCCCCCTGCCATCACCATGCGCAAGGCCAGCCAACCGGCGGGCAGTTCCACCATGCGGGACAACCATTTGTCCACCAGCGGGCTGGCCAGCAAAAGCGCACCCAGCACCGCCAGCGCCGGCCCCGGCCAGTTCCAGCCCACAGTCCACGGCAACAGCGCGGCCAGTCCGATCAGGCTGGGCAAAACCGCCACCACATAGATCTCGGCATGGCGGGCACCGCGCAGCAGCGCCGTCATCCACCACATTCCGCCCAGAAACGACAGGATGAGCGCGGCATAAAAGCAGCCTGCGGCCAGCGCGCTCCATCCCAGAGGCCCGCCAGCCAGCACCAGCCACAGGCAGATCGCTTGCGGCAACCATCCCGAAAGCCCCAGCACCACCACCGGACGCGGCAAATTGGCAAATGGCATGTGATGCGGCTCCCCTGCTTTGCCCCAGCCCTTGCCGAAATACCGCGCGCCCGGCAACATGGCCATCCTGACACGTCGCCGCAGGACCGGCGCCTGCGTATCTGGCCTGCGATGACCGCATTCCCCTTCACCCGCAGCGATGCCCTCGCCCGTCTGGCCCAATTCACGCCGCGCGCCGGTTCAGCCTATGGCGCGCGGCGCAATTTCGTGAGCGCTGATGGCGATCATGATGATGTTTCGCGCCTGTCCGCTGCATTGCGTCGTCGGGTTATTGCCGAGGACGAAGTGGTGCGTACAGTCCTTGCTGCGCATCCATTTGAACGTGCTGAAAAGTTCATCGCCGAGGTGTTCTGGCGCACGTACTGGAAGGGTTGGCTCGAAGCGCGGCCCGGCTTGTGGACGCAAACGCTGGGCGAAGCTGCGCTACAGCAGGCCAACCCAGCCATCGCGCGAGCAGCGTCTGCGGCAATCGAAGGCCGAACCGGCATTGCCGCGTTCGATCATTGGGCGCGCGAATTGGCCGAAACCGGATATTTGCACAATTGGGCCAGGATGCAGGTCGCCTCGATCTGGACCTTCACGCTGGGTTTGCCTTGGCAGTTGGGTGCATCGTGGACATATGATCGGCTGATCGATGCAGACCCGGCCTCGAACACGCTCAGCTGGCGTTGGGTTGCCGGTTTGCACACGGCGGGCAAAGCCTATCTGGCCGATGCTGACCGCATTGCCGCAATGACAGGCAACCAATTGCACGCAAGCGGTCTTGCCAGCCTCGCAAGCATCCCGCAAGATACCCCCCTTTTCCCGCGCACTCCCCTGCGCAACCCGATGACACCCGATCCTGCCCGGCCCACCATTGTGCTGATAACGCCAGAGGATTGCTCGCTGGAAACGGAACTGCCGGCGATAAACATTCGCGCCGTTGCAACCACACAGAACATCGCTTTTTGCGGGGCAGACAGGGTGGCACAAAGCGATGCCCTCACCCGCGCTGCCGCGCATTGGCAGTGCCCGGCCATCGAGAATGCCGATGACCTTGGCACCCTCGCCCGCGCACATGGCTGCACGCAGATCATCACAGGTTTTGCGCCGGTCGGGCCTGTTGCTGCTGCACTATCGCAGCTCGCGCCTGCCTTGGGCGCGCAAGGCATTGCATTGGCTGAACATCAACGCGAATGGGATCGCCTTGCCTGGCCGTATTGTACCAAGGGCTTCTTCCAGTTGAAAACGCGCATACCGGATTTGCTGCGCCAGCAAGGCCTAGCCTGATATCTAGCGCCTGAAAGCTAACGGGCGCTCAACAAACGTTTTTGCAACAGGCTGGCAAAATCACGGCGGCTGTCGGCCACCAGTGCAATGGTTACCGCATCGCCTTCCAGCAGGTAAATGACGCGATAGGGCGCATGGGTAATCTGCCGCCAATTGCGCTCACCCAGAGCTTCCAATTCCGGCGGAACAGGGCCGCGTTCGGGGTAATCGGCAAGGCCATGGATTGTGACCATCAAGGCATCAAGCAATGCCTCTGCTCCATCCGGTCCTTCCGGGCCGCGTTGGTCCAGACGTGCTGCGTAAATCTGGTACAGATCGTCTGCCGCTTGGTCAGCAATTGTGATCGCGACGCGCGCAATCACTTTTCAGTGCGCTCCGCCAATGCCCTTGCACGGATACGATCAGCCAGGCCCTCTAACGGCTGCACATTCCCCGCCGCAATATTGTCACGCGCCATGGCCAGCAGCTTCAACAGGGCCATAGTTTCCTGCATCTGGTAATAACTGGCCGCATCCTGCAATACGGCCTTGGCCTCACCGTTCTGCGTGATGATCAGCGGCGGCGCGCCTTCGTTCAACTCACGGATCACTTCGGCGCTATTGGCCTTGAGGTAACTGATCGGCTTTATGCGCGTTTCAAGGCCCATCGGGGTCGCTCCAGTCCAAATTCGGTCCGAATATAGGCTTTCACTTCCCGCTTGTCACGCAGCTTGGGGGCCAAGTTTCAAGCCGCGCGCAAATGCTTGGCGCCGCTTGCACTGCTGCCACCCATAGCGATCCTGAAACGCGCCACGGCGCTGGCCAGCTTGCCGGTGGTGTCGGACATGCTGCGCGTGGCAGCCGCGCTTTCTTCCACCATCGCTGCGTTCTGCTGTGTCATCACGTCCATTTCCGCAATGGCACGGTTGACATCATTGGCGCGCACGGCCTGCTCCTGCGTCAATTGCGCGGCATCGCTTACCCCGCCGCTGATATCTGTCACCTTGCCGATGATCGAATGCAGCACGGTGCCAGCCCCCTTCACCAGTTCGGCCCCGCGATCCACTTGTTCACGGCTTGATGAAAGCAGACGTTTGATATTGTCGGCCGCTTCGGACGATCGCTGCGCCAATGCGCGCACTTCGTTGGCCACGACGGCGAAACCGCGCCCCATTTCGCCCACCCGTGCCGCTTCAACGCCCGCATTCAGCGCCAGAAGATTGGTCTGGAAGGCAAGCCCGTCAATGATTTCGGTGATCTGGACAATTTCCTGCGCGCTTTGCTGCGCATCAGCCATCGCATCCACTGCTTCACGCACGGCTTCGCGACCGTGGGTTGCCTCTGACTCGGCTTCATGCGCAGATTTGCGCAAATGCGTCATCGCTTGCGACGTGCGGCCAAGGCCATCGGACAATTCGTTCATCGCCCGCGCGCAATCCTGCACATTGCTGGCCTGCCGTTCGGTCCGCTCGGCCAGATTGTCCGATGCCGCGCGGATTTCGCTGCTCGAAGTGGCAAGGTTTTCGGTCCCTTGGGATACCAGGCCAATCGTTTCGGCCAGACGCGCGGTTGCCGCGTTGAAATCATCCTCTGCCTGACGGTAGCTTTCCGGCAAGCCGGTCATCCGGGTCGTCAGATCGCCCTCTGCCAATGACTTCAGCGCTGTACCCATTTGCCCCAGCACGATTTCGCGGGTCGTCTCCTCGGCCTTGGCAAAATAGACGGACAGCGCCATATCCATGTCGATCATCGCCACTTTCACCAGCGCAGCCAGATCTTTGGCCATGCGGCGACGGCCCGGCAAAAACCGCCCGAGACCGCGCAGCATCATGCCGTTGATCAAATGCTCCATGATCAGGGCATAGCCACCGATGTACCACTTGGGCTCCAGTCCGATACGCGCATGGGTGTTGCCGATGATACGGGTACGATCGACATAGGACTGGTCAAGCCCCTTGCGGAACAATTGGATCCAGTGATCACGCTGGGCAGAACGGGCATGGCTGATCCGGTCGCGCGATGCAAAGAACCGCTGCAATTCGGGCGTGTCGGTCAACTTGTTGTAAAACTGCTCCAACCCAGCATCGACCGAACGTTCAAGAAGCTGTTCAAGCCGTGCAAAGCTTTCCTTGTTTCGCTCAAGCTCGTAAAAGCCAACACGATCCTTCAACTCTGGCGATGTCGTCGTCATGGAAAGCTGCCCCGCATGGTTTGGAATGCGGATATTAACATCAGAGTTTGAAGCCATTTGATGGTGCAGCTTAAGCAAACGCCACTATGCACCAAAGTGCAGGGTGGCGCGTCAGCCTGTAATACTGCCGGTTAACGGCTGAGGTCGGCCGACTTTGGAGGTACGGCAGTGCCTCCCCTGATCAAGGCAACTGGCGGACCTAACGAAACTGACATTATAAGGCTGTCTTTTGAACGGGTTACTTTGCCGGTTGCAGTTTGGTGTTCAATACCCAACCGACATTGTCATTCTCGTCGGCAACTTCCCACCACAGGCCTTGCTTGTTTCCGGTAGGATATACCGTTGCGCCCAAAGGCAATGTGCGGATCACCGCACCACCCGCTGCCGCTGTCTTGCGCATGGCGCTGGGCGCAATGGTGGCAAAGCTTTTCGTAGGCGATGCTTCGGCTGTGCCTTCACTGCCTGCCTGTACCCCGCCCAGTTCGGTGACAAGCTTGGCGTAAGCATCGATAAAGGCCAGGGTCACGATACGGCCAATGTCCGTGCTGTCATAGCCACCGCCGACAGCGCCAGCGCCCACTCCTGCAAAGAATGCGCCGCCGCCGCCAAAGCCGATATCGTTCTTTGCCGCGTAACCTTCAATCGTTGCAATCGTCTCGGTTGTTCTGACGTTCGTCACCGAAAGCACCGTGTTTGCTTCAAGCTTGCGGCTGCGAATGCCACCTATAAGCCCGCCAAACGGTCCGCCAAGGATGCCGCCAATTGCGCCAGCGGCACCACTGCCCTGGGCATTACGGTTTGATGCCTGCACTTCGGCAATCAATACGTAATCGGCAGCCTTGATCTGGTTCTGGCCAACATTCGATTTGCGTTGAAGGCCAAGGCCTGCGCCAATATCGCGTTCAAGCCGTGCCGCGTTCAATCCGCTGCCACGGTCCACAATGTTGAAACAGCCCGAGCGCTGGACAATGACCTTGAGCAGCTTTTGCGGCGGCGCAAGGCTGAATTGCGACCAACCCGACGGGTCATCGCCGTCCATGATCGAAATCGTGCCCAATTTGCGCACGCAACGCGGAACATCGGCCACGGCCTGGCGTTGCAACTTTTCAGCGTTTGAAGGCTTGGCCTGCTTGGGTGCTGCGACTGCCGGTGTCGCCAGAAGCGAAGCTGTTACAAGTGACACGAGTAAGTGCTTCATTTCGGCCCCCCGAGGCGTGCTTAATCAGTGATTCTTACTTAATATTGCTGGACGACTTTGCTTGCGCCGTCAATATTGTTAACCTGTTGCTGCGTTATAGACAGCACCAGTTTGCGCTGTGATTTCAGGCACTCGTATGTAGCGCGATGCCCCCGTTGCGGATAAAGCCCACCAAACCGGTGCGGCGACAGTTGCAAGTGTCATTTCGCTGATACGGCGTAATCGGCATCAAATCGCTGTCAATGCACATGGACTGAATGTATTGTTTCAGTCTACAATCTTGCCAATGTCGTACCCTGTCACTCCGTTCACCGCCCTCCAGTGGGATGCTTCTTTGGCCAGCACTCTGGCCGATGCCAGCGCAGCTCTTGCCCGTCTGGATGGCCGTGTTTGCGCAAGTTCAGTGCGAACAAGCTGGAAATTGCGCGCGGGTTGGGCCGGGTACGCCGCAGCGCTGCAGCTTCAACAATCGCCGCTTGAGGAAATAGACATTATTGCAGAGCGTTGCAGCTTGCGTTTGCCCGCCCGCCCTGTGCCACGGACCGAGGACGAACCCTTCGCTGCATACGAAGGATGGTTTTCGCAATTGAATGAAGCCGATGGCCGCCATTGGACCGAAAACCTGCCATTCACTTTTGAGAGACCCGCGGGTTGGGATGATTCCCCTGCCCTGATCCGTGCGCTCACCCTGTTGGACCAGTTTAGCCGTGCTGACCGCACCAGCGCGCCCTGGCTGGCATTCCCGGTCCTGCTACGTCGGCTTGGCATCGCCCGCATTGCTTTGCCGTGTATGGTCGTCGGAGACGCCGCGCAGCGGTCTTTGCGCGATGCCCGCCCTGCCTTGCTCAAACGGCTGCTCAAACAGGTCACAAGGGCCGCAGAGGCAGGGCTGGAGAGGCTTGACCGGCTTGAAACGAATACGCGGCGCGCTGCGATCACTATTGCCTCGGAACATCGCCCAGGAAAGCTTGAAACGCTTTCCCGCATCACTCTATCGCGGCCCTGTCTGGCTGCCCGATCTGCCGCACCGCTTCTGGGCCTCACGATTTCAGGAGCTGGCAAATTGCTTGAACGGGCGGTCCGGCTAAGCTTGCTGACAGAGATTTCGGGTCGTGGAACCTGGCGTACTTACGTCGCACCCGATGTTGCTGTGGCGCTCGGCGTTTGTGCTGCCCCTCGCGGACGTCCGCAAAGCCTTTCGACAATGGCACCAGATGCAGCGATTATTCTTTCAAATTTTGAAAGGGAGATGGCAGAAATTGACGCGATGCTCGAAAAGCTCGGCATTGATCGGGAGCTATAGGCACTCTGTTCCTTTATTCCGATTATCATTGTTCCTGAAAATGCTTCGCCGCCGGTTAGATGGGTTTAAAGTAAGTTAGATAAGTTAAGCGCGGCGTCACCCTGTCCGACTCGCGTATTTTTCTAGCTTCGTCGCAATGGTCCGTTCCGAAAGTGTCGACGGGGAGTTCCTGAAGTATCGTATCTGTGTTCCTGAAAGGTCGGCTTTGCGTTCCTGAAAGGTCGGTTGGCGGCGATAGATTGTTCCAGTTGTATCGAAGGTCGGGTTTTGTGGTGTGATCTCCCTACCCAATTG
>JADYXV010000090.1 GCA_020853995.1 Novosphingobium sp. | reverse complement strand
TGATTTCCCCGGCAATCGCACCGGTCATCGGCGGAACCATTGCCGACATCTTCGGTTGGCGTGCTGTCTTTGGAATGCTTGCCCTTGCCGGACTCGTCGCCCTGATCGCTGCATGGCTGCGGCTGGCAGAGACCGGCGTGCGCGGGCATTCTGCGGCAAAGTTGCGGAACCTTCCTGCCGACTATCTGCGGCTTGCCCGCAACCGTGCATTCGTGCTGACGACCGGCGCACTTTCCGGGGCCAGCAGTGGTCTTTACATGTTCCTCGGGGCTGCACCATTTTTGCTGGTGCATCGCTATGGCCTGTCTTCGGCCGAGGCGGGGTTGGCTTTGCTGGTTATTGCTGCCTCCAGCATTGCAGGTACGCGTCTGGTTGTGCCTGTCGAACGACGGTTCAGCGCGTTGATCGTCGGTACGGGAAGCTCTGCAACAGGCGCAATGATCGCCTTGGGCCTGGCACTGGCCGGTATCGAGGGCATCGTGCCGCTGATTGCGCCGGTCATGCTGATGGGGCTTGGTGCGGGGCTGGCCGGACCGGTAGCGTTCAACGCTGTGGCCTTTGCCGAAGATGGCTTGGCGGCGACTGCAACCAGCCTTGCCGGTGCGCTGCAGATGCTTGCGAGCGGCACCGCCATGACGATGCTCGGCCTGCTTTCGCCACTGGATCCACTGCGTGTGACCACTGCACTGATGCTGGCAACCAGCATGGCCTTTGCCTGTGCAATCGGAGCGAAAAGGGCGAAATAGGGCCTTTGCAAGGGCTTACATCGGCGTTAAGACGATTGTTATCAACAAGAGCAAAACACGTGAGGGGATTCGGATGTCAGGCATAACCACCCGCAAAGCTGCCATAATTGGCGCACTTCTGGGCAGCGCGGCCATTGCCGCCCCCGCCTTTGCGCAATCAGCAGATACGCAGTCTCCCAATACACAGGCATCCGATACACAGGCCGAAGACACCGGCGGATTGACGGCCATTATCGTGACGGCTGAACGCCGCGAACAAAGCTTGCAGGATATTCCGATTTCCGCATCGGTTTTCACCGGCGAGGAACTTGAACGCAAGGGCGTGGTCAACCTGAACGATATCCAGCAGATCGCACCGTCCATTGCGATCAACACGTTCAACCGGTCGACCTTCATCAATATTCGCGGCGTCGGCATCGCGCAATCGGCCCCGACATCGAACCCCGGCGTTGCCTATTACATCGACGGCCAGCTGATCCCGCACGAACAGTTCATCGGCCATTCGTTCTTCGACATTGGCACCATCGAAGTGTTGCGCGGGCCGCAAGGGACGCTGACCGGCCAGAATTCCACCGGCGGCGCGCTTTATGTCCGCACGCCCGAACCCGAATTCAACAGCGCTTTTGCCGTGGGCGACGTCACCGTTGCCAATTATGACCGCTATCGCGCGGTAGCGGCCATCAACATCGGTGGTGAAAACGTAGCGCTGCGCGTGGCCGGCATACATGAAGAGCGGGACAGTTTTACCCGCAACATTGCAGCCAACGCGCAAAGCCAGCCCGGCAACCTGAACATGGACGCCATTCGTGCCAATTTGCGCCTGCGCAGCATGGATGGCCGGTTGAACGTCAACGTGCGGGGTGAATACTTCAACGTCCAGACCGATAACAACGCGGTCAAACGCCGTGGCGATACGGTCAGCACCAATCCGTTCGAAATTCAGGAAGACGGCCTGTCGTTCCAGGATCAGGTGGGATACCGCCTGTCTGCCGAAGCCCGCTATGACGTCAGTGATAGCGTACAGGCGCGCGCGCTGGTTTCGTGGCAGGATGGCTATACCCACGACCAGACCGACGGCGACCGCACCGCTACGGCGCTGGCCGTACCTGCCAACCTGCCGACCAGTGGTGCAAACACCGCGCGCTTTCCCGGCCGCATGAGCAACGGCGACACGCAGTTCAAGACGCTGATCGGTGAATTCAATCTGTTGTCCACCGGCAAGGGGCCGCTGCAGTGGGTTCTGGGCGGCTTCATCATGGATGAAACGATCCCGGTCACGCTGCTGCGCGACAATCGCAACGTGCTTGACGTGCGCCAATCGAACAGCAGCATCATAACAGAAGCGAAGAACACGTCGCAATCGGTGTTCGGGCAAGTGAATTTTTACCTCACCGATGCCATCGAAGTGCTGGCCGGTGCACGCTATTCCTGGGACAAGCAGATTTACACCCGTTTTGCGGTGCCCGGCCCGCCGATCACCCTGCCATTTACCAGCCAGGTGACATCGCAACAGCTGACCGGCAAGCTCGGCCTGAACTATCACTTTGGTGATAATAACATGTTCTATGTTACCGCATCAAAGGGTTACAAGGCGGGTGGCGTCAACCTTACTCCCAACACGCCAGACTTCATGCCGGAACGCAATTTCGTCTACGAAGCGGGCCTCAAGACCGAACTGTTTGACCGGCACCTGCGCATAAATGGCGATGTGTTCTATTCGGACTACAAGGATATCCAGCTTTCCAGCCTTGTTGGCGGTTTGCCGGTCACGCAGAATGCGCTGGCGGGAAAATCTTGGGGTGCGGAACTGGAAGTAACCGCGCAGTTCGGCGGCTTTGCTGCCAATGCAGGTATGGGCTATCTTGATTCAAAGTTCGCCAATTCGGCCTGCATTTCAGATACGAACGCACCTGGCACAGATCCTGGATGTGCCACCAACTTGCGCTTTGTGCCAAAGGACCGCGTGCTGCCGTTCTCGCCGGACTGGACGGTCAATGCGGGCATGCAATATACTATCCCTCTCGGTTCAGTAGAAGTTACCCCGCGCGTGCAGTGGTCCTATATTTCGGAACAATACGCCACGCCGTTCCCCAGCGTGAACACGCTGGTTCCGGGGCGCAACGTGTTCGACGCGCGTCTGACATTTGATATGGGGGCCAAGTATAAACTCGAAGCTTTCGTCAACAACCTGACAGACAAGACTTATATCGCATCACAGATCCAGAACAGCTCAAGCGCCGATGGTGGCATCATCTATGGCGCGCCGCGTACTTATGGTCTGCGCCTGCGTGTGGAAATCGGTAGCTAAGCAAGGGCGAACGACGATGCACCTCCTCCCGCAAAAGTCGTTCGTCGTCCCCCTCGCCGCGTTGATTCTGGCCGTTTCGGGCGGCGCGCGTGGCGGGGAAACCCCTGACCGCTGGTGGGCACCCGGTGAGGGTCGGGTCCTGCCAGCGGCTCTGGACTATGCAAACGAAAACGGCACGCTGCGCACCCTTACTGTAGGCGGTCCGCTGGACACGGCAGGTCATCCCTTTTTCGAACCGTTGGGCAAGGATGGCCGCGCCTGCGTTACCTGTCACCAGCCAGCGGACGCGATGAGCCTGTCCGCCGCCAGCGCGCAGCGGCAGTGGGACCGTACAGATGGCAAGGATCCGCTGTTTGCCGCCTATGACGGGTCGAACTGCCCCACGCTGCCACAGGACAAGCGCGAAAGCCATTCGCTGCTGCTTGATCGCGGGTTGATCCGCATCGAGCGCCCCTGGCCGACAAAAAGCTTCAACGGAAAACCGGTGAAGCCCGATTTCACGATCGAGGTGGTGCGCGATCCAAACGGCTGCAATTCCGGGCCACAATATGGCCCGCAGGCAGGCAAAATCTCGGTCTATCGCCGTCCGCGCCCGGTGGCGAACATGAAGTATCTGCTGGCCGTGGGTTTCCCCTTTGATCCCAAGCAGGGCTATGCGCTGCCGCTTGATCCCGATGATGGCAAACCGCAATCGGGCAATCTGATGGCTGACAACCGCGCAGGCAATTTGCGCATCCAGATGGAGGATGCCGCCAACACGCATTTGCAAATGCTAAAAGCGCTGACTGCGGCACAACGCCAGCAATTGCAGGACTTCGAACTGCGCGTCTTCACCGCGATGCAGGTGACCAACGGTGGTGGCGCAGTGGACAGTGGCGGGGCCAAGGCCGGCCCTGCCCGCCTGCGTGACAGCGAACCTGGCGCACTTGGTTCCATTGGCGAGCCGGTCTGGAGCGAGTTCAAGGGCTGGGAGAAAATGCCGGCTGACGAAGCCGCAATGCTTACGCCGGAGCAACTGGCCTTCCGCCAATCGGTTGCACGCGGGGCGCGGGTTTTCCGTGAAAAGATGTTCCTGATTACCGACACCGCCGGGATCAATTCCCGCATCGGCTTTGGCAATCCCGTGCGCAATTCCTGCGTGTTTTGCCATAATATGAGCCAGATGGGCAATGATGTGGCGCCCGGCCAGGTCGATCTTGGCACCACCACCCTGCCTTTTGCCGATCCCTGGCAAGACTTGCCGCTGTTCAGGGTAACTTGCACCGGACGGCCCCACCCCCATTACGGCAAGGTGATTTACACCTATGATCCCGGTTTCGGGCTGACATCGGGCAAGTGCGCCGATGTGGGCAAGATCACGCTGCAATCCATGCGGGGCCTTTCGGCCCGCGCGCCTTACTTTTCAAACGGGCTGGCCAAGGATTTGCGCGGCGTGGTGGACTATTACGAACGGCGCTATTCCATCGGCTATAGCGAACAGGAAAAGCAGGATCTGGTCAATCTGATGAGCGCGCTATGAAACGGCTCGCCCTGCTTGGCGCGCTATGCGCAGCAACTACCGCGCAGGCGGCGCAAGACACCGGCGCACTGGTCCGCTTCGTCACGTGTCCGGTCTATCGCGATACCGATGCAGGCCGTAAATCCGGTTGCTGGCTGGCTGATGATCGCGACACTGGACAACGCTGGGATGTAACCGAAAGCCCTTACAAGCCGGACTGGAACTTTGCCGTGCTGGTGGAAGGTCGTCCTTCGGCCAATGCAGCACAACCTTGTGGTTCACCGGCGCTTGATCCTGTGCGGACATCGCGTCTCGACATTCCCTGCACCCGGCACATGATCCCCGCAGAAGGATTTCCCGGACGCCGCTATACCCTCCCCCGGCGCAACATCGGCCCGCTATCCGTTGCGCGGCCTGTTCCGCCCGGCCCTTATGTTGCGCGGACATTCCCGGTCTATTTCGAATTCGACAAGGATTTCCTTGTCTATCAATATGACGACTGGCTGATCGATAATGCGGTAACATGGATCAGGGCAGCCCGGCCGAAGAAGCTGGTGGTCACCGGGTATGCCGCGACGGCGCCCGAAACAGTGAGCGGCGTGAAACTGGCCGAACGGCCCGAAGTTGCAAAAGAGCGGGCCGAGACAATTGCCGAAACCATGCGCAGGCTTGTCCCCGGCCTTGCGGTTGAAACAAAATGGAAAACCGCCGCCAAGCCAACCGATGATCCGGAAGCCGATGGTCTACCGTGGCAAAGCCAGCGCCGCGCAGAAATCCGCGCCGTCTTTTAGACTTCGGCTCTACTTCCGGTTCGTGCACGAGCAAAGTCAATCAGCGCACTCTTCTGCCAGCCATGCCAGTATAGTGTTACGATCTGCATCAAGTCGCGGCGGCGCGCCAGGCGCGACCGGCGACTGCCCTTGCACACGATAACCGGCGCCTGGAATCCGCACGTTTTCTTCCGGCAGTCCCGGTATGGTTATGTCGATCAGCGCAGTTGCGCCGGCAAGGTCGGCTGCTTCATCCACCCGGCGGACCATGCCGCAAGGGATGCCCGCATCGCTCAGCCGTTTTTCCCAGGCCGCTGCGTCGTCCGTCATGAATTCAGCCGACAATTGGTCATGCATCGTGTGAAAGTTGGTGCGGCGCGCGTCGGGCGTGGCAAAGTGCGGATCGGCCAGCCAATCTTCGCGCCCCATCGCCCGGGCCAGCGCGGCAAACTGTGGCGGCTGCACCACGCCTAATGATACCTGCCGCCCATCGCGGGCCGTGAACATAGAAGCGGTGGGAAGGCCGCTATATCCGGTATTGCCCATGCGGTTCATCGGTTTGCCGGTGACCATGAACGGTGTCAGCGCCGATGTCATGAATGCCAGACTTGCATCAAACATCGACACGTCCAGCTTGCTGCCCGTGCCATGCCGCTCGCGCTGCATCAACGCACCAAGGATCGCCATCGCAGCAGTCTGCCCCGTCAGCGTATCAACGATGGGAAAGCCCACGCGGACAGGCGGATCGCCTTCCTCGCCGCTTAACATCATCATGCCGCTGGTGGCCTGCACGATGTTGTCGATGGCTGGCCAATCGCGATAGGGACCTTCCTGGCCATAGCCGGAAACCGAACAATAAATGATATCCGGCCGCAGTTCGCACGCCGCCTCATACCCCAGTCCAAGACGTGCCATCACACCGGGACGGAAGTTTTCCAGCACCACGTCGCTGCGCGCAATGATGTCGCGCGCAATGCCAAGGTCGGCTTTGTCCTTCAAATCCAGCGCGATGGACTTCTTGCCTGCATTGGCTGCGATGAACGCGGGCGACATGCCATCATAGCGCCGGTCAGCGCCATAATTGCGGAATCCGTCCCCCCCCTTCGGTTCGATCTTGATCACTTCTGCACCCATCAACCGCAGCAGATGTGAAGCGTATGGCCCTGCCATGACATGGCTGAAATCGGCAATGCGGATGCCCGATAGCGCCCCATTACTGGTTAAATTGTTCATGGGTTCTCCGGAAACTGTTTGCGGACAATCGTCCACGTCTTGTCCTTGCACAGGCCACAATCCGCGCCTGCAAACATCGCGCCTGCCGCCTTGCTGCCCTTCAGCTGCCAGTCCAGCCAGGCCGCGCCGATCCGGCCATATTCGCCACCGTTGGCAAGGCTGAAAGTGCCGCCGTGGCCGACGAGCGAATTGGCATGGAAAACCGGCACATGGACAATCCGTTCCACGTCGTCCGATCCGTTGGGATAGGCTATGTCATCAGGGCCGCCCAGAATATAGGCCACCGGTGTGTGCAGCTTTTTCAGGTCATCCTTGACGATGCCAACCCCGCTCAACCCCGATCCGGCGCGGACATAGACGCCGCTGTTGAAGGCAACCACCGCATCGATGCGCGGATCGGCCGCGGCCGCCAGCGCCTGAAGCCCGCCACACGAATGACCCATCACTGCAATCCGCGTAGTATCGACGCGGGGGCCAAGATCGCTTGCCCCCACCCAGTCAATTGCGCCAAGCAACTGGCTGACCTGTGTTTCATCAGGCGTCGCGCGCGGTGGCGGGGCGCCGGTCGGGCGCGGGCCGCTGGCAGGGGGAAGGCTGGCCTGCACCGGGCGTTCTTCCCGAGGCGCACCGTTGGCGATAACCACGTAACCGTGACTGGCAATCTCGCGCAGGAAATGACTGGCCGACAAGCCGTTGTTGCGGCATCCGCCGTTGCCCCACAATACCAGAGGCAGCTGTTTTTCGGGCCACATGGCCGGGCGGTAAATGGTATAGCCTGGCGCATCAGCGCGCGCTTCGGCCACTGCGGGCGATCCACCGCTTCCGGCAGGTTCGCCGATGACTTGCGCTTTTGCCCCGTTAGCGGTGGCACAGATTGCCGCCGACAGGACAAGGGCAAGGGTAGGGGCAAGGGTAGGGGCAAGGGCCGTTAAACGTTTCATGTCCCGCTCCTGCATGCAATCCGGTCGCGTCCCTGCACTGCTTTGCGGGCTGACCGGAACGCTGCTTCGCCATCAATGCCAAAGCCAGAAAGGCCGCGTGCGTTGGCTTCGGAATCACGCAGATAGATGGCATCAAACCGCTGCTGGTCCGTGGCTGATGCGTGATGGAAGCTGACCTTGTAGGCTGCTGCCTCCTGCACGCCCTTGTCTACGGCTGCGCGCACCTGCCGTGCCAATGCTGCTTCCCAAACGCTCACGCCTTCTTCCAGAACCATCCGGTCCTGATCCCG
>JADYXV010000089.1 GCA_020853995.1 Novosphingobium sp. | reverse complement strand
GCCAATAAAAAACGAAGTGGGGCGCTTTTTGGGCGTTCCGGGCGGGCGCGAATTTCTTGCGCGAGTGCCCGGTGTATCCACTGTCGATCTTGATGACACGCGGTTGGCGAACCTCGTCAACTGGACGCTTTACACGTTTGATCCGGCCCACATGCCCGCAGACTTCAGGCCCTATAGCCCTGAAGAAATAGGACATCTGCGCCGTCATCCCCTTCGCCTCGAACGCGCCGAAACAAGAGCGCGGCTAGTCAAAGGTTTTTCGCAGGACAGAGCAAAAACACACTCACCCTAAAAATTGGGAGATACATGATGAGGGAACGTCTTTTTCGCGGAACCGCGCTGGCTGGGGTAGCCATAGCATCCGCATTTCACCTGACACCTGCTATGGCACAAGACGCCAAAGCGGAAAACGTCATACCCGAAGGCGAAATTGTGGTGACCGCAGCCAAGCGGTCTGAAAGCCTGCAAGCAGTGCCGATTTCGATTTCAGCAATCAGCGGCGATACGTTGGCCAAATCGAGGGTTAGCAGCGTCGACAGTCTGGTGACGAAGGTTGCGAACCTGCAACTGACGTCGATTGTGGGCGACAATACGCCGATCTTCGCTTTGCGCGGCGTTTCGATGTCGGATTACAGCCTAAACCAGTCCAGCCCTGTCGCCACCTATTATGACGAAGTTTACAAAGGCAATTTCGCGTTCCTGGGCGTGACGATGTACGATCTGGAACGTGTGGAAGTGCTGCGCGGACCGCAGGGCACGCTTTATGGCAAGAACACCACTGGCGGCGCGGTAAACATCATTGCGCGTGGTGCAAAGCTTGGTGAAACAAGCGGTTACGTCAACGCAGGCTATGGCAATTATGACCGCGTTGACCTGAATGCTGCGTTCAACGTGCCTTTGGGCGAAAAGGCCGCCCTGCGCATAGCGGGGACTTATGCCCGCGCCGATGGCTGGTTCAAGAATGTTGTGCCCGGCAAACCCGATCTTGCTTCAACCGATGAATACGCCATCCGTGGCACGTTGAACTTTGAAGCCAGCGAAAGCGTGCGCTTTGTGTTGCGCGCATCGACAAGCTATCAGAACCCGCAGAATTACGGCATTTATGCCCAGCCCGAAGCGGTCAACCGCCCCGGCCTTGGCCGCCGCGAGATTGCTTCGAACATTGATACCAAGCGTCAGGCGCGGACCTATTCCGTGGCGTTGACAAGCACGTTCGACATCTCCGATGCCTTGGCGATCACCAGCATCACCGCGTGGGACAAGGGCAACCTGTTCTTCTATGAGGACACTGACGGCACTGCTTCGGAACTGCTGGAAATCCCCTATACCGACCGCGCAACCCAGTTTGCACAGGACTTGCGCCTGACCAGCGACACCGGCGGCCCGTTCGACTTCATCCTTGGTGCCTATTTCCATCGCGAAAAAGTGTTTAACGAAACCACCTTCGAGATCGGAAAAGACATTGATTCCGATGGCTTGGCTGGCATAACTGCCAACGATTGTGCGGTTGGTCTGCCGCTTGCCTGCCTGTTCCGCAACAACTTCACTCAGGTGAAGAAAAGCTACGCCATCTATTCCGATGTGAAATATGCGTTGTCGGATGCGGTCACATTGCGCGGTGGTTTGCGTTATACGCACGATACCGGCGAACAGACCGATTTCAAATCAGACGCATTGGGCGTTGACGGCTCACTAATCGCCAACCTGATCCCGCTTTCGGCGCTCAAGTATTCGCAAGACAATCTGTCGGGCAAGATCGGCGTAGATTTCAAGCTGGCTGACGGCAATCTGATCTATGCCAATGTAAGCCGTGGCTATCGCGCACCAAGCTTCAACGCGCAGGCGTTTTTCGATCCATCGGAGTTGTCTGTCGCCAAGGCCGAGGAAGTCACCGCTTATGAACTGGGGGCCAAGACGCAGTTCCTTGATCGCCGGATCACATTGAACCTTGCCGGTTTCTATTACGATTACCGCAACCAGCAGTTCATCAACATCGATCCCAATACAGCGGCGCAAACGCTGCTCAACATCCCCAAATCGCGAATTTACGGCGGCGAGGCGGAACTGACGATCCGTGCCAGTGACAAACTGACCATCCACAGCGGCATGGGCATTCTGGCAACAAAGATCCAGCAAGGCATTGTCAGCGGCAACAACGTGGCGGGCAACCGCTTGTCAAATGCGCCAAGCCTCACCTTCAACACGACAATCGACTTGACCCTGTTTGACGGAGACATGGGCCAGCTATCGATCCACCCCGACATCGCCTACCAGACCAGCCAGTTCTTCGAAGTGCTGAACATCCCCCGTTTGCGGCAAACGTCCTATGCGATTGTAGGCGGGCATATCGATTGGGAAAGCGCCAACGGACGCTTCAGCGCATCGATCTGGGGCAAGAACCTGTCAGACAAGTTCTACTTCACGTCGCGCGTTGACCTGCTTGCCGGTTTTGGATTTGATTACAACCACATCGGCAATCCGCGCACGTATGGCATAACGGTTGGCGCAAAGTTCTGAGACGTTCCCGATAAAGACCGACGAAAGAGCGGTCAGGAGAGGATTATGACGGATTACAAGCTGCTTATCGGCGGGGCGCTGGTTTCGGGCGACATGACGATGGACGTAATCAACCCCGCCACAGGGGAGCCGTTTGCCAAGGCTCCCCGCGCATCAGTGGCACAGGCCGATGCCGCGATTGCTGCGGCAAAGGCGGCGGTGCCGGGGTGGGCTGCAGTGCCCTGGGCCGATCGGCAGGCAAAGCTGATCGAACTGGCCGATGCGATTGCTGCACGCAAAGACGAAATTGCGCGCGTCTTGACGATGGAACAGGGCAAACCTTTGGCAGAGGCCCAAGGGGAACTTGCGTGGACCGATGGCTATTTGCGCCATTACGCCACGCTGGAATTGCCCGATCGCATCATTCAGAACGATGAGGCCGGATATATCGCGGTCAAACACCGGCCCCTGGGCGTGGTGGTGGGCATCATCGCATGGAATTTCCCGCTGCTGGTGGCTTGCTGGAAGATCGGCCCTGCGGTGCTGGCAGGCAATGCCATCGTGCTGAAACCTGCACCGACAACGCCGTTATGTGCCCTGATCCTTGGCGAGATTTGCCGCGATGTTTTCCCGGCAGGCGTTGTAAACGTGATTGCCGATGCCAATGATCTTGGCCCCCACCTGACCGCGCACCCCGATGTGGCCAAAGTGGGCTTCACCGGATCGACCGCCACCGGCAAACGCATTGCCGCCAGCGGCGCAGAAACGCTGAAACGCGTGACGCTGGAACTGGGCGGCAATGATCCTGCGATTGTGCTGGAAGATGTGGACGTGCGCGAAACGGCGCAGGCCATTTTCGGCAATGCGTTTTTGAACAACGGGCAGGTCTGCCTTGCGATCAAGCGCGCCTATGTCCACGCCGATATCTATGATGCGATGTGCGGGGAACTGGCGCGACTGGCGCAAGCCGCCGTGGTGGATGACGGATTGCAGCAAGGCACCCAGATCGGCCCCATCCAGAACAAGGCGCAGTTCGAAAAGGTCAAAGGCTTTCTTGAATCCGCGCGCGCCGAGGGCACTATTGTTGCAGGCGGGCAAGCGATGGAACGGGCGGGCTATTTCATCAGCCCCACCATCGTGCGCGATGTGACCGATGGCGACCGGATTGTTGACGAAGAACAGTTCGGGCCGATCCTGCCACTGGTGAAGTTTGACGATATCGAGGATGTTATCGCCCGCGCCAACGCATCGGAATACGGCCTTGGCGGCTCGGTCTGGTCAAAGGACATCGGACGTGCCGCAGATATTGCCGCGCGGATTGAAAGCGGGCAGGTTTGGGTGAACCAGCATATCGCCATTGGCCCGCACATTCCGATGGCGGGGTTCAAGAACAGCGGTCTGGGGGTTGAACAATCGGTCGAGGGGCTTTCCGAATACACCCAGACCCAGGTGGTGAATATCAAACGATGACCCAGCTTTCCTATGCCAAGGGCCCGGTGGACGAACCGCTTCTCGAAAAGACCATCGGGCAGGCCCTGCGCGATGCTGGCGCGATGTGGGGGGCGAAACTTGCCCTGTCCTCGCGCCATCAGGGCATCTGTTGGACATGGGCCGAACTTGATGCCGAAGTTGACAGCATCGCCACAGGCCTGCTGGACATAGGTGTCGCCAAGGGGGACCGCGTGGGCATATGGGCGCCCAATTGTGCCGAATGGACGGTGTTGCAGTTTGCCACCGCCCGCATTGGTGCGATCCTTGTCACCATCAACCCTGCCTATCGCACCAGCGAGGTGGAATATGCGTTGAACAAGGTGGGCTGCACGGTTCTGGTCACCGCAGCGCGCTTCAAGACAAGCGACTACATCGCCATGCTGCGCGAATTAGGTGCCGAAAAGCTGCCTATGTTGCGCAGCATAATCGTGCTTGGCAAGGAGCGGTTTGAGGGTTTTGAGCCGGGGCACAGCTTGCGCGGACCGGCCGATCATGCGCGTCTTTCAGCTACTGAAGCCGATCTTAAACCCTCTGACAAGATCAACATCCAGTTCACCAGCGGCACCACCGGCTTTCCCAAAGGCGCAACGCTGACGCACCGCAATATCCTGAACAACGGCCACTTCACCGCGCGCACCATCAAGCTGGGTGTAAAGGACCGCATCTGCATTCCGGTGCCGCTGTACCACTGCTTCGGAATGGTTCTAGGCAATCTTGCCGCGCTGACCAGTGGAGCAGCGATGGTCTATCCCGGCGAATCCTTTGAGCCGAAGACCGCGCTGGAAGCTGTTGCCGCCGAGGGCTGTACAGCACTGTACGGTGTGCCGACGATGTTCATCGCCATGCTGAACCAGCCTGATCTGGCCAGCTACGATGTTTCTACTTTGCGCACCGGGATCATGGCCGGCTCGCCCTGCCCTGTTTCGACCATGCGGCAAGTGATGGACCGTCTGAACATGACGGAGGTGACCATTGGTTACGGCATGACCGAAACCAGCCCGCTGACCACGCAGACCGCAACGGACGATCCGCTGGAAGAACGGGTCGGCACAGTAGGCCGTATCCATCCCCACGCTGAAGCCAAAATTGTGGGTTTGGACGGTGAAACGCTGCCGATTGGCCAGCAGGGCGAATACTGCTCACGCGGCTATGCGGTGATGCCCGGTTACTGGGATGACCCGGAAAAGACCGCCGAAGCCATCGATGCCGACGGCTGGATGCATTCCGGTGATCTGGCGACGATGGACGCCAATGGCTATGTACGCATAACAGGCCGGATCAAGGACATGATCATTCGCGGCGGCGAGAACATATACCCCCGCGAAATCGAGGAGTTTTTGCTGACGCACCCTGCAGTGCAGGATGCGCAGGTATTTGGCGTTACTGACGAAAAGTTTGGCGAGGAAGTCTGCGCATGGATCATTCCAAAACCCGATAATGATCTGACGCCCGACCATGTGCTGGACCATTGCCGGGGCCGGATTGCCCATTACAAAGTGCCCCGTCACGTTCGCATCGTCGAAACCTTCGAAATGACGGTGACCGGCAAGGCACAGAAATTTGCCATGCGCAAAATAATGGAGGCAGAACTAGGGGCTTAGGGTCAGGACCTCTTAAGGACGTTGTCCCGTTAACTGACGATGTTCGAGATGGACTGTACCAATCGGGCTTCCGTTGAGTGACAGATGTCCTGCGCCCGATTTGCCGATGATGATCATTGGGCCACGCGATGGCCGGATGATGGCTTTGGGGACTTGCGGCCGGGCCACAACATAGCGCGGCTGCCCCGGGGTAAGCGGATAGAGCCCGAGTACAGACCAGATGTACCACCCGGTCATTGCACCGGCATCGTCGTCCATGCCATCTGCAAACCCTTGGGGCGAAAGCGCAAAACTGCGGCCAACCCAAGGCGTGGGCCGTACAGCGGCATTGGTATAGCGATGCACCACGGGCTGTGTCAGATAACGTGAAACAACGGCATCGGTAGCCGAGGGATTGCCTGCCCAGGCCATGATGTAAGGCACATGCATGTCGGGCTGATTGGTCATGTTGAACATATTATCGGCAAAGAATGCAGCCAGTTCGGTTTCGAACCTTTCGTCCATGACAGTCTTCAGCCAAGGCAGATCGAACACCGGTGCCCAACGATATTGGGCCAGTGTTCCCTGGTACAACCCCCGCGCCTTGACGACATCGGCATCCGGTCCAAGGTGATCAAACGTGGACAGCCACATTTCGCGGTACGCCAGTGCCTTTTGCTGATGGACCTTTGCCAAACCGTGTTGGCCAAGATCGGCCGCCAGTTCGGCAACCGCCCAATCATCGTATGCGGCTTCAATCTGTTCATCAGGCGTCATGCGGGCAAGCGTCGCGCTTTCGGCTGCCATACCTTTCAGCGCCGTAGGCACATCGAAACCGGTGATCCCTTTGCGATAGAAATCAAGCAGCGCAATCCCGGCATGTTCGGTACGCACTGTAAGAAATGGCTCGGTCTGCGTTGCCCAACGGCGTTTTCCGGTCTGGTAAAGGCGGACCAGCGACTTTGCGATGTGCTCTGCGCGGATAGGGTCAATGAGCGCAATAAGCGGCATTTGTGTACGATAATTATCCCACATGGCCCAACTGGTGTAGTGCTGCTCCCCGGCACTGATCCGGGCAATGTTGCCATCGCTGCCTCGATAGCGTCCATCGGGATCGGCAATGGCCACCGGCGTCTGCATCACGCGGAACAGGGCGGTCGCAAACAATGCCTGTTCATGGCGAGGCCCTACAATTGTAAGACGCGAAAGTTCGCGGTCCCATCCGTTCAGCGTCTGGCGGGCAATTTCACTGAATGGCCGCTTGCCAAGTTCGGTTTCGCGCACATTCGATGCGGCTGCCGGATCAATGGAAGAAACGCCGGTGCGAAGTTCCAGCAAATCGCCCGCTCGCGCATTGATCGTTAGCGCAGCCTGACGCGTCTGGTCACCATCCCAACGGGCAGCAACGGTGCGTCCGTTATGCAACAATCGCGTTGCGGAATGGAGGTGATACGTACCGGCATCGCAGACCGTTCCGGCTGAAAAGCTGGCCCGCAATTCGCCATCAGATGCACCGTTCCAGCGCGCGGCGATATGCTTTGAATAGTTGCGGGTATAATCCACCGATAACCGGACGCGACCGGTGCGAGGCAAACGGAAGCGGATGACGCCGCTGCCCCGCGTCGCGGTCATTTCGGCAACGATGCCCGGGCCATAAGTTACCCTGTAATAACCTGCGTGCGCGCGCTCGCTCCGTTTGTCGATAGTTTGTGCCGGAAGGTCCCCGGCATAGACCAGCGTCGCGCGAATATCACCACCAGCACCACCGCACCCCACACCGACCCCGCGTGTGTGCGAAAAGCCATTCACAATAGAGGCATCGTAATCGTATCCCGCATGATTGGCTGGTGTCGTGTCAGGACCAAGCTGGACCATGCCATAGGGCGCGACCGCCGCCGGACTGAGTTGTCCGAAATCTGCCTGCGTACCGACAAACGGATTTACCAGAAGGCCGGGCTGGCTGCGCGCGCAGGCCGGTTGCGCCAATGCTGCAAACGCAAAGCCTGTGGCAAGGCTGCTCCAGAACCTCACGGGTCCAGTGGGTCCAATGGCTCGACATGGAATGCGGCAGGATCGGGCGTGAACAAAGCCGTGAACTGGTCCGGACCCGCAACAACCTTGCCAGGATTGATGCCCATTTCCTGAAGGCTGCGTTCAGCCAAAAGGGGGCTGGCGATATATTTGATTGTCATATGGTCCGAAACGATCAGCGCAGGCCGATCCACAGGAAAGCCTGCTGCCAGCAGCAATCTGGCACAATTGCGCAAGTTGGTGGTGGTGTGCCGCGCATGCGGCTCCATAAGGATCCGGTCGGCAGGAATGCCGTGTTGTTCAATCAGCAAACGCTTCATTTCCACCGCTTCGTTGAACGCGGTACGGTTGGGATGCACATTGCCGCCCGAAACCACGATGAACGGTGCAACGCCGCGTTTGAACATGGCAGCAGCAATGCCCATCCGGATGTGTCCCATAACGCCGGTACGCGATTGCGCGTCCTCTGGCCCGTGGCCGAACACGAGCAGCGCGGGATAGGGGTGATCCTGCCACACCGTAGTCTTGGCAGTTGCTACCGCCGGTGCATTCCCCCCATCCAGCAGCGGGCGGAATGGCGCGGCTTCGGTCCGCTCGTTCATGCGCAGCAAGCCTGCAGCATAGCGCAAAACCGGATCGAATACGGTGTCCGCGCCCTGCCTCATCGCTGCAATCGCAACACCATGAGCTTTCAGGACATTGGCATATTCGGGATTGGCAATATCGAAGATATAAGCGTCAATCTTGGGATAGCGTGGCGGCACGCCTTTTGCGTAAACCGCGATTGCATGGTTCATGCCCCCGGCCAATTCGCGCAATGCGGCAGACAGAAGATCCGCATCGGCCAACCGGGCATGACGCGCAAACCGGCCCGATCTGCGCATGTGGTCTGTGATCAAGGCTTTTGCCAGACGCGGATCGCGCGCCAACACACGCAGCCGCGTATCAACCAGCGCAATATCAGCATCGGTCCAGACCCATGCATCGGCAAGGCACAGTGGCGCAGGTGCGCAATCGGTGGCAGGCACACGCGCGGCCCGTTTGGCCGCAAGCTGGACCAGCGCCGGATCGGCCGCCAACGCCTTGACCCAACCTTCAGCTGCGTGGATCATGACCGGAAGCGGGAATATGCGCGCTTCCATCGTATCGGCAAAGGGCGCGGTGTAACCGGCCGGGTCCTGTGCCTGAACAACCCCCGGAGTGAGCGACAGACCAAGCACCGCCATGACCATTAGTACGCGCTTCATTTGCCATTCTCCCTGTCGCTGCTGCGGCACCCATCATGTTGACGGGTGCCGCAGCAGATTTGCTTGGTTTGATTACCAGCTTTTGCTGACAATCAGGCGGAAGTTGCGGCCAAACAGCGGGCGACCATAAATGGCGTCAGACGCATCCTGGCCAGCCAACTGGTCCGTACGCGGGTTGCCTTCGGTCAGGCCTTTGGCATTGGTGAGGTTGTCACCCACCACTTGAAAACGCCAGTCACCCGTCGTCAACGTGACGTTTGCGCCGAATGTTTGATACGCGGGCAAGGATGTGCGGTTGAACAGATCCACAAAGCGTTCACCCACAAAATCATAGCGCCCCTGCACTTCAAGACGGGTGTCGCCCATATCGAATGTAAAAGTGGGGCGAATGTTGCCGAAGAGCTT
>JADYXV010000088.1 GCA_020853995.1 Novosphingobium sp. | reverse complement strand
TTATCTATAGATTTTCTAATATTCTCATAAGCTTGGACAGCCCTTCGTTTACCAGAGGCGTCTCGTTTTGCCATGTATTGCTGCGTAACATAGCCGATAAAAGTAGCGCGACCAAAGTGTAAATTTGGTATTTTATTTTTATCCTTTACATTATGTAACCCGTTGTCCCAATCTCTAGACCAATCTGCTATCCACTCAGATATGTTTTGAAAAGCTTTTAACGAGAAAATATCTATCGACATTGGACTTACAAAATAATCAGCACTTAAAAGTATAGATCTATTTATCGCACCCAACGACGGGCTTACGTCAAATAAAACATAATCATATTCGTCCAGCCTACTAAGCAACTCTGAAAAAACTAAATTTGTCCTAATTCCTCGAATTTCACCACCTTTTGCCGCCCCCCAATCTTTTGCCAGCAAATCTTCAGTTAAAGCCAACCTTGGATCACCCGGCAAAACGTCTACACCGAAGTTTTCAGAATGACGGCAATTTATTTCTTCGGAATACCCTTCGCCAAGCGCAAGCGGATCGATCACACTATTTATTGTAAATGACTTATCATTTTCATAAATATCGTCAATTATCTCATCAGCGAAAAAATATTGGGTTGCGTTGCATTGTGGATCAGCGTCAATTACGCAAACTCTTTTATTTTTATTCAGAGCCAGATATCCGGCTACGTTACATAGCAGCGTCGTCTTACCAACGCCCCCCTTGTTGTTGAAGAATGCTATTGATCGCATTTTTTCAAAATCCTTTTTTTAACTTATGTCGATCCTACTTCAGGTTTGCAACCGTTTCTTTAGAAGCACAAAAGTGCGCTATGGAGACAGCAGAATTACTGCAACAAGTGCGGGACCCCTAAAATAGCACCACCACTCAAACCTACCCCTCACCGCTCCAACCACCATTTCAGCAAGTGATGCGCAACCGCGAACGGCGGCGGCGCTATGAATGCGCCGTCTTCGGCTCCGGTCATGGCGTAGGCGACTTCTTCGCGGGTGAACCAGCGGGCGTCGTCGAGTTCGGTGGTGTCGATCGTGATGGTCTTGTCATCGGCATAGGCGTGGCAGCCGATCATCAGGGATGAGGGGAACGGCCAGGGCTGGCTGGCGACGTATTCGACCGCGCGGGCCTTTACCCCTGCTTCTTCAAGGACTTCGCGCTTGACTGCGCCTTCAAGGCTTTCGCCGGGTTCGACAAAGCCTGCAAGCGCGGAATAGCGGCGTGGGGGGAAGCGGGGTTGGCGGCCGAGGAGGAGTTGGCCTTCGCATTCGACAGTCATGATCGTGACCGGATCAACGCGGGGGAAGTGTTCAGCCTTGCATGCATCGTTGGTGCATGAACGCTGCCAGCCGCCCTTCGTCAGCACCGTGGCGCTGCCGCAGCGGGCGCAGAAGCGGTGGCGGGCGTGCCAATCAACCAGACTGCGCGCGCCGCCATAGATGGCAAGGTCTGCAGGCGAAAGCGCGCCCATCGCGGACCACAAGCGCGGGTTTGGCGGGGCGACGCTGCCGATGATGGACGGGGTGACTTGCGCAAAACAGCCGCGCCCGTCTTCCATCAGGCCGAGGAACACCAGCTCTGCGACAGGATCGGCATCGGCCAGTGTGCTCCAATCGAGGCCGCCATCAGGCGCGATGACCGGATCGATGCCTTCGAGTTTCAGCAATCGCGCGCGCCAGTCCATCAGCGCGTTCAGGCGTTCGGCATCGGCGCGGATGTGGTCGGCGCGGTCAAGGCCTTGGCCTGCAAATGCGATCGAGATGTCCATCAGGCTGCGGCTTTCTTTGGTGTGATGTCGGCCAGCACGGCCTTGGCAAATTCGCGGTGCACCGGATAGGCCTCGGACGGCATATATTGCGTGTACATTCCGGCGCGAATGCCGACGCGCAAGTTGACGAAGCCGACGGTTCCGGCAGCCCCTGCCCAACCATATGGGCCCGCATCTTCGCCAAGGCCGACCGAGCCGCCTGCACCAAAGCCATTACCTTTGATGAACGAACGCGACAGATCAGCGCCTTGCGGCAATAGATTGCTGGTGCCGAGGCGCACGGCGGCCTCGCTCATCACCTGGCGCCCGTCAATTTTGCCAAAGCCCAGGATCATCGCCAGGAACCGGTCATAGTCGCGCGGGGAGGATACCAGGCCTGCACCGCCGAAAGGATAGGGCGGCTGATCGAGATAGACCGAGGTTTTGCCCGGATCGATGGGCAGCAACATGCCACCCGCAACGGCATAGTTAGTGGTGAGACGCGCGGCCTGTGCTTCGGGCACGCGGAACCATGTGGATGCCATACCGATGGGGGCGAACAGGCGTTCTTGCAGGAACACGTCAAACGGCTGGCCCGACACAATTTCAATAACGCGCCCCATCAAATCAAGCCCGACCGAGTAGCTCCAAGTCGTGCCGGGTTCATAGACCAGCGGCATGGTGGCCAGCCCTTCGGCAAATTCGGCAAGGCTGGACAGCGGCTTGAATACTCCGAGGCCCGGCAGGGGCAGGCGGCTGGCCTGTCCCGGGACAAGCCCTGCCTTGATAAAGGCGTCCCTGATCGGGCCTTTCTGGATGATCGAATAACCAAGCCCTGCCGTGTGCGTCAGCAGGTGACGCACCGTGATATGCGTTTTGGCAGGGCGTAGATCGGTGATCGAACCATCGGGCGTGGTTTGCAACTGCATCTTGGCAAAGGCAGGGATGAAATCGGCGATGGGCTGATCGAGGCGCATTTTGCCTTCGTCAACCAGCATCATCGCGGCCATGCCAGTGATCGGCTTGGTCATCGAATAGATGCGGAAAAGGCTGTCCATATCAAGCGGGGCATCACTGTTTCTGGCAAGGGTACCGCGCGCAATATCCAGTGGAGCGGCGCTGCTGCCCTGCCCCAGTGCAGCGATCATGCCCGGAAGCTTGCCGGTGCCGACGTAAGCATCGATCAGGCCGGTGACAGCGGGAAAGCGCGCTTCGGCAGCGGCATTGGCAAAGGCCATGTGCGGCAATGCGGCACTGCCCGCCAGCGCGGCAAGTGATCCGATCAGGCCACGGCGCGAAATGGTCATGGCATTCATCCGGCATCCCTTTCTGCAATTGCCAGCCGCGCTGCTTTGGCAAACACGGTGGGCAATCCGGCGGCTTCAATCCGGTCAACTGGCCACCATTCTCCGGCTGGCAGATTATCCAATTCTGCCGCGCCGCAAAGCATCAATTGCAATTCGAGATCGAAATGGGTGAAGCTGTGCCGAACGACACCACCGGTCTGCCATGTCCCGCCAAGCGCGTCTGCACCATCGCTGCGCGCAGACCATGCATCATCGGGCAGCGCGCGCATGCCGCCCAACATGCCGCTGGGACGGCGTTTGACCAGCAGGACTTTGCCATCGCGTTCAATCCAATAGGCGCGGCCGGTGCGGGTGGGCTTGGGTTTCTTGGCAGCTTTTACCGGCAGGCGTTCTGGCGCGCCATCGGCCAAGGCACGGCAATGGGCGCGCAAGGGGCATAACATGCAGCGCGGGCTTCGCGCGGTGCAGATGGTTGCGCCAAGGTCCATCATGGCCTGCGCAAAATCTCCGGCGCGAACATCGGGCGTGGCTTGTCCTGCGGCAAAGCGGATGGCGGGTTTGGCAGCGGGTAGCGGTTCATCAATCGCGAACAGACGTGTAATAACGCGTTCGACATTGGCATCCACCACAACGGCGCGGCGTCCGAATGCTATCGCGGCAACGGCAGCGGCGGTATATTCACCAAGGCCGGGGAGCGCGCGCAAAGCTTCTTCGGTATCGGGGAACTTGCCGCCCATCGCCGCCACGGCGCGGGCGCAAGCGAGCAGATTGCGCGCGCGGGCGTAATAGCCAAGGCCGGCCCATGCTGCCATGACATCAGCATCATCGGCGGCGGCCAGATCGGTGACCGTGGGCCAGCGTTCGGTAAATTTGGCAAAGTAAGGCCCCACCGCCGCAACTGTGGTTTGCTGAAGCATGACTTCAGACAGCCACACCTTGTAAGGATCAGTGCCCGAACCGCCGGGGGCGATCCGCCAAGGCAGACGGCGCGCGTTGGCATCGTACCAGACGAGCAGATCGGGCGCGATTTGGGCGGGATCGCAATTAGGGGTGGGTTGCGCTCTGGCTTGCATGCCAGCGCTATGGCATGGGGACAAGCGATATGGAAAGCCCACCTTCGGACACTACGAAACGCAAAACCCGCGCCCCTGCAAAGACGGCTGCGGCCAAGCCTTATGCCGGAAAACCGTATGAACGCCCGCGCGGGGGCGAGGCACGGCAGATTGCAGATCTGATGCCCGCAATTGGCCGCACCGCGTTCCGCCGCTTCGGCTTTGTGCAATCCAGCGTAGTCACCCGCTGGCCGGAGATTGTGGGCGAGCGCCATGCGCGGCATTGCATGCCTGAATCCATCCGTTTTCCGCCCGGTGAAAAGGCCGATGGCATCCTTCAACTGGTGGTGACGCCTGCGCACGCAACGATCATCCAGCACGTCATCCCCGAAATCATGGACCGCGTGAACCGGTTTTTCGGCTATCGTGCAGTGGCGCGGGTGAAGATACGGCAAGGCGTGG
>JADYXV010000087.1 GCA_020853995.1 Novosphingobium sp. | reverse complement strand
CTGCCCACCGAAGGCTCCACCCGTCCGGCGGATGTCGGCACGAACATCTCCGGCCCGCGCTCCCCCACCAGATAGCCGCGCCCCGGTGCCACCGGACCGCCCGTGGCCCGCCCCGGCAAGCCAAAGATCGATCCGATCAGGCTGCCCAGTCCCAATGACGCCCCGCCAGCACCAGCCCCGCCGCCCAACGATCCGATGCCTGCTTGCACCGCCTGCGCCGCAATATCGCCCAGCACATTCAGCGCCACCCGCCGCAAGTCCTCAAACCCCAGCGACCCGCGCCGGATCGCGCCCAGCAGGCCCCGCTCCAGCGTATCGCCCGCGCGGCCAAAGCCATCCACCAGCACTGAATCAAAGCTGCCGCGCATTTGCGCCACATCGGCGGCAAAGCCCGATGTATTGGCGCGCACGTCGATCATCAGCGTGTCGAGTTCATCCGCCACGGTCTGCCTCCATCATCTTTTCAAGGGTGCGCTTGTCCATCGTCCCGCCCTCGGGCTGGCGCATCGCGCTTAAAACCGTGGCCAGTTCCTCAGGCGTCGCGGCCCAGAACGCGTCCGGCATCCAACCCAGCAGCAGCGCCGCCTGCCCACCCAGCCGCGCGGCGCTCGCCCCGAAGGCCTCGCTCACCCCGCACCTTTCAGGATTTGCACAATCAGCGCGCGCAATGGTGGCGTGCACGCAGCCAGCCCCTCGCGCGCCACGGCATCGGCAAAGTCATCGCGCTCCAGGCCATTGCGCTCACGCAAGCAATGCCAGAACAGACCCACCATCTCGGTCAGCCGCAATTGCCCCGCGCTTGCCCGCTCGACCAGCCCGAACAGCGGCCCCAGTTCTTGTTCGGCGGCCACCAGCGCGCCGAATGTCGGGCGCAACACCAACGGCTGCCCGCCGATCACCAGCACGGCCTCCCCGCGAAAGGGGTTCGCAGCGTCCGCCATCAGACTTGCGCCACCAGGCCAGAGCTTTCGAGCGTCATGGTGTAATTGCGCTCGCCGTTGAAATCGCCGGAATAATCCAGCCGCTGGACAAGGAACTTGCCGCGCATCCGTTCGCCGCCTTCAAACGAAAGCTCATAGTCGGCAATCGTGCCCGCCAGCGCATTGCCGCGAATGCTCATCTCGGCGGCGCTGCCCAGGAAAATCCCCGCCGCACTCACCGTCACCGAACGTGTTCCCGCACCCGAAAGCAATTCGCGCCAGCCGCCCGAATCCTTGCTGGTAATCACCACGGATTCGCCGTTGATAGACATCTGCGTGGTCCGCAAACCGGCCACGGTGTTATAAGTCGGTGTCGTCGCGCCATCGCTGATCTTCAGCAGAAATGCGCTTCCCTTCTGGGCTGCCATGGTCATATCTCCTTGGAGTGAATAGGATTTCAGGCGGCCAGAAGGCGCGCCCGGTATTCAAGCACCACCACACGCACTGCTTCGCTGCGCTGCTCGGCCCGCGCGCGGATCAAACCGATGTTCACCACGCGAAAGCCGCTGGCCGATTGGTCTGTCGGCAGGCTCTCCACCCGCGCCTCGATCCCGGCCACCAGCGATGCCCCGCCCAGCGGATCGTCACTGCGAAAGTTCAGCTCGAGCGCCACGCGCACTTCGCGCCCCGCCAGCGTCTTGGTGCCCCAATTTGTGCTCGCACTGGTCGTCAGCGCCAGCCACGGCAGGGCTTTGCGCACAGGCGCTTCCTCAACCACCGCGTTCAGCGCCGATGCCAATGCCGCATCGCTGGAAAGCCACGCGATCAGCGCAGCCCGAAAAGGAATCTCCATCGCGTCATTCCCCTCCAAACAGCGGCCACAACAGGCCAGCCTTGCGCCACTTGCGCGCATCCCGGCCTCGCGCGGTCATCACCGCCCGCGCCTTGGCCAGCGCCGCAGCCCTTTCGATCAACGGCTGCGCCAATGCGCCGCTCGCTGCACTTGCGGTAATCATGCCAAACGCATCCGCCGCCAGGGCCGCCACAGTGCCGCAACCACGGCGGGTGGCACCGGCGCTGCCTTGCGCTCGTCATCGCGGCCCCGGTGCTGGTGCGCGCAAAGCCGGATCACACCATGCCGGATCGCGTCGGGCAGGCCGTTCCAATCCGCCGCCAATCCGGCAGAGTACGTCACCACCACCCGCGTCTGATTAATGGCTCGGCGCAACCGGACCCGGCCCACACCATCGGCATCAAGATCAAATTCATAATCCGCTGCCGCCAGCGCAGTCCGCGCACCCGCCAGATCCAGCGCCGCCAGCGCCGTAATCGCGCGCACCGGGCGGGCCGAAAGGCACTGCCATTCGCCCTTCGCGCTCAACGTCTCTTCACAGCCCGATTGCAATGGCATCGCGCCGATAAAGCCTTCGCATATCTCGAACGCCGTGCGCAGCAGCGCCAGCAGTTCGGCATCGTCGGCAGACCGGGTTATGCCCAGCCACGCCTTCAGTTCGCCAAGCGCCGCCGAAGACAAGGCAGGCGGTGCGATAATTGCCCGCATCATGGCAATCTCCGGTCAATATATCGGGAAAGGGGGGCGCGCGGCCTGTTGCCAGGCCGCGCACATATTCAGGCCGCGATACGCAACAGTTTGATCGCATCGCTGTCCATCACCTGCCCGCCCACGCGGCGGGTGGCATAGAACTGGACATAGGGCTTGTTGGTATAGGGATCGCGCAGGATCGTGGTCTGGCGGCGCTCGGTAATCAGATACCCAGCCTTGAAGTTGCCAAACGCAATCGGGTACTGGTTGGCACCCACGTCAGGCATATCCTCAGCCTCGATCACTGCATAACCCAGCAGACGGTCAGGCTGGCCATCCACAAGGCCCGGCTGCCATAAGAACGCACCATCAGCAGTCTTCAGCTTGCGCACGGCGGCCAGCGTGCTCGAATTCATCACCCACACCGCACCTTGCCGCAGCGGTGCTTTCAACTGGCACACCAGATCGATCAGCTTGGTTTCAGGCGTTGCCCCCAGCCCTGTGGCATTGCCCGAAGCAATGAACTGCAACGTACCAAACGCACGGGCTGCATCCCCTGTCGCGCTCGCCGTGACGGAAAGGAAGCCCATCGGCTGGTTGGTGCCGCTGCCGTTGATAAATGCCGCGCCTTCTGCGCGGGCAAATTCGGTGGCAATTTCATTCGCCAGCCAGCCTTCCAGATCAAACGCCGCATCATCCAGCATTGCCTGCGTGGCCGAAGGGTTGGCATAAAGCTCGCCCATCGGCGGAATGATCTCGGCCAGCTTGGGGCTTGCCGTTTCCGGGCGCGCACCCGCCTCGCTCACCCATCCCGAAGCCGTCCCGCCGGTCGAAATCAACCGCCGGAAACCGGACGTCCCCGTCCTCACCACGTTGGCCACAGAACGGATCGGGCTGATTTCCAGCATCCGGCGCGCAATCATCGCATCGATTTCCTGCGGCACCGCAAAGCCGCCATCGGCCCCCACTGCCGCAGTCATCGCCTTCAGCTCCGTTTCACGGCCGTGGCGCAAATAGCCATCGACAAAGCCCTTCACCTCAGACCCCGAAGCACTCCCCGCCCCGTCCAGCAATGGACGCGCAGCAGCACGGCTGACCTTCTCCAGCCGCCCTTTCACTTCCTCCACATCGCTGCGCAGCGTCGCCAGCGCGGCATCCTGCGCTTCCTGGCGTTCGACAATATCAAACGAAGCGTTCAGCGCATCGGCTTTGGTTTCAAAGTTCACAGTATCCATGGGGCACAACGTCCTTTCTGCATGAAACAGCCACCCCATGGGGTAGCCGTGGGGGTAT
>JADYXV010000086.1 GCA_020853995.1 Novosphingobium sp. | reverse complement strand
TGACCAGAATCTGCCCAAACTCGCTGGCCTTGGCCGCCTCGGCATCGATATGCAGCGGCTGCGGATTGTGCGTCATCACCGAGAACAGCAGGTTATCCGTCTCGGTCACCGTCCGCCGGATTTCATGCGCGATCACATCGCCCACCTGCCACTGATCAAAGAACTTGCCCGCCATGATCTTTCCCTCAACGCGCGCCGATCAACTCGCGGCCAATCAACATGCGGCGGATTTCATTCGTCCCAGCGCCAATGTCCAGTAACTTGGAATCCCGCAGATAACGCTCAACCGGCCAGTCCTTGGTGTAGCCAGCCCCGCCCAAAGCCTGCACTGCTTCTCCCGAAACCTTGAACGCATTCTCACTCGCCAGCAGGATCGCGCCTGCCGCATCAAACCGCGTCGTCTGCCCCGCATCACAGGCCTTGGCTACGGCATAGACATAGGCGCGCGCCGACTGGATCGCCACATACATGTCGGCCACTTTGGCTTGCATCAATTGGAACGAACCAATCGGTTGCCCGAACTGCTTGCGTTCACGCACATAGGGAATCACCGTATCAAGACATGCCTGCATTATACCGATCTGCATGCCTGCCAGCACCACGCGCTCGTAATCCAGCCCGCTCATCAACACTCCAACGCCGCCGTTCACCGGCCCCATCACGTTTTCGTCTGGCACAAAGCAATCATCGAACACCAGTTCGCATGTCGGACTGCCGCGCAGGCCCATTTTGTCGATCTTCTGGCCGATGGAGAAACCATCCATGCCATTTTCGATCAGAAACGCGGTAATCCCGCGGCTGCCCTCGGGCGAGGTGCGCGCATAGACCACCAGCGTATCGGCATAAGTCCCGTTGGTGATCCAGAATTTGGTGCCGTTCAGCCGGAACCCGCCGGGCACAACTTCGGCGCGCAACTTCATTGAAACCACGTCCGACCCTGCGCCCACCTCGGACATTGCCAAACTGCCCAAATGCTCACCCGAAATCAGCTTGGGCAAATACCGCGCCTTCTGCTCGTCATTGCCCCAGCGCCGGATCTGGTTGACGCAAAGGTTTGAATGCGCACCATAAGATAATCCGACCGAACCCGAAGCGCGCGAAACCTCCTCTACCGCAATCACATGGTCAAGGTAGCCAAGGCCAAGCCCGCCCCATTCTTCTTCGACCGTGATGCCATGCAGGCCCAATGCGCCCATCGGTTCCCACAATTCAAGCGGGAAGCGGTCATTGCGGTCAATCTCGGCTGCAAGCGGCGCAATCTGCTCATCGGCAAAGCGGCCCGCCGCCTCACGGATCATCAGGGCGCTTTCGGTCAGGCCGAAGTCGAAATCAGGGGTTGCGCGCATTGTGGCATCCTCAACATTTTTGTCGGGATGTAACCTACCATCATGATTTCTGCGTTCAAAATTGATTTGAATCGTACGGCATCATAGGTTTTGCCTATGGTAAGTCCGAGCCTTGCGGCAACCTTGGATCCGCTTATGCCTATTTGGTCGCAAACAACAGGCAGCCTTCACCCAATTTCTGCAAAACTCCGCTTATATCATTGTTTGAAAATGCAAAACACCCTTGACTGCGGCCAACTCGGCCATGGTCCCGCGCCATTTCGGGGCTGACATAATCTGCTGCATGAATAACGATCCCGCGCTCCATTGCTGCACTGTTGGAATCTTCCAGCCCGATCAACCGCTGCGAACGGCCATGTTTGCCGTAATAGGTAACGCCCGTCAGGAAAGCGCCGGGGCTGGAAGCGTTTGATCCCATCTGGTTCGAGAACCGCTGCACCCAGCCGCTATTGGCAGGATCAGATCCGCTACCATGCGATACCAGATGCGATGACAGCACTTTGCCGCCTTCAATATCGATCAGGTGAAATCGCGTTTCACGTGATGGCTGCGAAAAATCAACAAATCCAACCAGATCACGGTTACGCACATGACGGCCATGCGCGTCCAAAGCTGCGACCGCGCGTTGCACCATCAATGGCAAAGTGGGCTTCACAAAAGGAGAGATTGCAACCTCGCGCGGACGCGTAACCGCACGGGCAGGCTGGCCCGAAACCGCAAGGCTCCCGAAGGTGGCTGCAATGGCGCCCAAAAGTTGGCGCCGGTCAGGAACCATTATGCGAAATCCCGATTTATTTTCATTACGATCAAATTGTATGGCATCCGTCACATCTGCAAGCCCGCAAGCCAACCCTTGCGATGAATCGTGCATCACCTGCTATCTGATGAGCGTTTTCCGCCTGCGCCGTTCGCTGGACCAGCTTTTCTGGTCGCCCGGTCAACGACAAAACCATAATCTGCATTTGCCCAAGACAAACCGTCGGTTTCGGGGCTTTGCCACTGTTCGGCCCCCATTGCTCTATCGTCTAACCCTTTCCACATCCCGTCTTCCGGAAATGCCGAAAGGTGCGCCAGCATCGAATGACGCCATGCTGATAAGGAAAAAGTATAGGCCTCCAACGCCAGATCGCGGGTTTCCCAATCCACCCACGTTGTTGCATTGTCCTGCGCATAGGCGTTGTTGTTCCCCCGCTGGCTTCGTCCAAATTCGTCGCCTGCTGTAAGCATGATCGTGCCGGTTGAAACGAACAGCGTGCCCAGCATTGCCCTTGCAAACGCGGCCCTTGCGGCGGTCACATCCGGATTATCAGTTTCGCCTTCTATCCCGTTGTTCCAGCTGAAGTTTTCACTATGCCCATCGCGGTTTTCCTCGCCATTGGCCCAATTGTGGCGCTGATTGTAGGCCAATCCGTCTGCTAGGGTAAATCCGTCATGTGCGGCAAGAAAATTGATTGAGCGGCAGTCCTTGCCAAACACGTCTGACGATCCGGCAATCCGCGTTGCCAGCACATCAACCCCGGCGTCGCCTTTCCAGAACCGCCGCACGTCATCACGAAATTTATCGTTCCATTCCAGCCAATTGGACGGAAAAGCACCAAGCTGATAACCACCGGGGCCAATGTCCCACGGCTCGGCAATCAGCACCCGGTCTATCAACAAAGGATCAGCAGCGATTTCGGCAAAGATCGGCGCATCTGCGGCAAATCCCGGACTGCGTCCCAAAATCGGTGCCAAATCAAAGCGAAAACCGTCAATCCCGCAGTGCTTTACGAAGTGCCGCAAGGCATCAAGCGCCAGCGTTCGCACCGCCGGGTTTCCAAAATCCAGCGTATTGCCGCAACCGGTATCGTTGATCAGCGATCCGTCCGGTGCCTTGGCATAGGCCGCATCATCAAGCCCGCGCAGGCACAACACAGGTCCAAGCACATCGGATTCGCCTGTGTGATTCAAAACGATGTCGAGGATAACGCCAATGCCCTCGGCATGCAGAGCCGCCACAGTATCGCGCAGTTCCTTCACCCCTCCGGGGCACAGGCGCGGGTCCAATGCCATTGGTGCCACCGGATTATACCCCCACGCATTTGTGAGGCCCAGCGGGGGCAAGTGCCGCTCGTCAATCCACGCAATAATCGGCATCAGTTCGATGGCCGAAACGTGCAAGGACTTGAGATGCTCAATTATTGCCGGCTGCGCCAAGGCCGCAACGGTCCCCTGCAGTGCCCCTGGCACTTCGGGGTGCAGGATCGTAAAACCGCGCACGTTAACTTCGTAGATCAGCCCGCCGTGCTGAAAACAAGGTGGTTGCGGCTCTATGCCTTGTGTATCAACGACGATGGCCTTCGGATTTATTTCCGCAGTATCAACGCCATAGGCAGATAACTTGGTATCAAATCGGAAGCACTGGTCAAGCTCTATCGCATAAGGATCAACCAGCAGTTTAGCGGGATCGAACCATAGTCCGGCAGCAGGGTTCCACTCTCCCGATGCACGATAACCATAGCGCGCACCGGTCAGGTTCCGATCAACCAGCACTGTCCAGACACCTTCTGAACATGCCATCGCAATCTGACGCTCTGTTTCGCCTTCAAACAGACACAGCGTAACCGCATTAGCGCGCGGCGCGCGGAGAGTGAAGCGCGTCTTCCCGTCCGCAACCGCTACGCCCATGGTCATGTCACAACATCAGGTGCCGTGCGGCCAGTGTGGCGGACAATTCCGGCAATGCCATCGGCTGCGCTGATCAGGCCGGCCAGCATCTCTGGCGTTTCGCGATCCAGATCACCACCCACAGGCTCATAGCGCTCAAGATAGACGCGCAAAGTCGCACCTTCTGTACCAGTGCCCGAAAGGCGGAATACTACGCGCGACCCGCCTTCAAACAACACGCGAACGCCTTGATTTTGGCTGGTCGACCCATCAACCGGATCAAGGTAGGAAAAGTTGTCTGACGTCGAAACTTCCAACGATCCGAATGCTTTGCCTGGCAAACTTGAAAGACTTTGATTGAGTTCAGCCATTAGGGTATCGGCGTTTTCGGTTGGTAGAGCCTCATAATCGTGGCGGGCGTAATAATTGCGCCCGAATTTTGCCCAATGCTCTCGCGCCAATTGGTCAACGCTGATCTTGCGCACCGCCAGAATGTTGAGCCACAGCAGCACCGCCCACAGGCCGTCCTTCTCACGCACATGGTCGCTACCGGTGCCTGCGCTTTCCTCGCCGCAGATCGTCGCCATGCCCACGTCGAGCAAATTTCCAAAGAATTTCCAACCAGTTGGCGTTTCGTAGCAGGGAAGCCCGAGCGACTCAGCCACGCGGTCCGCCGCCGCGCTGGTCGGCATAGACCGTGCAATGCCTTTCAGGCCACCTGAATAGCCCGGAGCAAGGTGCGCGTTGGCGGCCAGCATCGCAAGGCTATCGGATGGCGTGATGAAGCGGTGCTTGCCGACAATCAGATTGCGGTCACCGTCTCCATCAGAAGCCGCGCCAAAATCAGGGGCATTTGCGCCGAACATTGTCTCGAACAATTCGTGCGCATGGACCATGTTGGGGTCCGGATGGTGCTCGCCAAAATCTTCCAGCGGCACGCCGTTGCGCACTGTGCCCTTGGAGAAACCCAATCGTCCTTCGAGAATGGCGGTGGCGTATGGCCCGGTTACCGCGCTCATCGCGTCGAATGACATCGTGAAACCTGCTTGAACATTCGCGCGGATCGCATTGAAATCAAACAGTGATTCCATTAGTTCCGCATAATCGGCCACGCTGTCGATAACGTCTACGATCATCGCGCCAACCGTGCTGGTGCCGATCGTATCCAGATCGATGTCAGGCGCATCCACGGTGAACCAGCGGTCAATCGTCAAGGTGCGCGCGTAAATCGCGTCGGTCACGCCCTCAGGCGCGGGGCCGCCGTTGGCGATGTTGTATTTGATCCCGAAGTCCTCATCAGGTCCGCCGGGGTTATGGCTGGCAGACAGGATCAGTCCGCCCGAAGCACCGTATCTGCGGATCACGTGGCTGGCAGCAGGCGTTGAAAGAATGCCGCCCTGGCCCACCAGAACCCGTGCATAGCCATTGGCAGCAGCAATGCGGATGGTTTGCTGGATAACCTCGCGGTTATGATAGCGCCCGTCACCGCCTAGAACCAGTGTTGAGTCGTCTGACCGCTCCACCACGTCAAAAACCGATTGCACAAAGTTTTCGGCGTATCCTGTCTGTTGAAAGACTTTGACCTTCTTGCGCAATCCCGAAGTTCCGGGTTTCTGGCCTGCATAGGGTGTTGTCGCAACAGTCCGGATCATCATGCCTCCGCAATCAGTTTGGCGTAGAGATTCGCATAGGCTTTGCCCGAACGGCTCCACGAAAAATCGGTTTTCATTCCAGCGCGTTGGATGCCACGCCAAGTGTCGTGCTGCCAGAAGAGTGTTACGGCGCGGCTAACGGCGTCAGCCAGACTGGCGTAATTCACCCCGTTGAACTGAACGCCGGTGGCAACACCGCCCATCACGGCAGCAAGATTGGCATCAATCACGGTATCAGCCAGCCCGCCGGTGCGCGCCACAACCGGCACACAGCCATAAGCAAGGCCGTAAAGCTGCGTCAGGCCACATGGTTCAAAGCGGCTAGGCACGAGGATCGCATCACCACCGGCCTGCATCCGGTGGGACAGAGCCTCATCATAGCCGATGCGGACGCCAATCTTTCCGGGATGGCGCATGGCTGCGGCGTGGAACGCATTTTCCATCGCCTTGTCACCTGATCCCAACAGGGCGAGCCGTCCACCGATCCCGACAAGGTGGTCGATCACTTCAAGGAGGACGTCCATGCCCTTTTGCCATGTCAGCCGCGTAATCACGACAAACAGTGGCCCGTCACCGGATTCAAGGCCAAACTCGGCCTCAAGGGCGCCCTTGTTGGCTTGGCGTTTGGCAAGTGCTCTGGCGTTAAAGCGTGAAGCCAGCACAGGGTCGGTCTCCGGATTCCACTGTGCTGTGTCTATGCCATTGACGATGCCCGAAACCTTTTCGCCCCGGCTCAGGATCAACCCTTCAAGACCCATGCCGAACTCCGCAGTGCGGATCTCGCGCGCATAAGTGGGGCTGACTGTGGTAATCGCGCTGGCAGCTTCAAGGCCAGCCTTGAGGAAACCGACGCCACCGTGGTATTCCACGCCATCCAGTGACCAGGCCTGCGATGGCAGACCAAGCGCGGGAAATTTGTCGGCGCCATAAAAGCCCTGAAACGCCATGTTGTGGATCGTCATGACCGAGGGCAGGGGCTTGGTTCCTTCGGGCGGGGCAAAGCGCATATAGGCAAGCGCCATTGCCGCCTGCCAATCGTGCGCGTGGACCGCGTCGAAACGTCTGGCCTTGACCATTCCGCCCGCAACGTCTGCCGCTGCACGTCCAAACGCCGCGAAACGCCGCCAATTGTCCACCCAATCGCGGCCGTCTACATCGCTATAAGGCCCGCCATCGCGCTGGTAATAGGCGGGCGCATCGACAACCAGCAGCGGGTGGCCGGCAATTTTCCCGCCCAGAAGACGTGCCTTTTCGCCCAGCAGCGAATCCCATGTATGCAAGGCGCGCGCACGAACCAGCGCTTTCATCACTGCCGGATACCCTGGCAATAATGTCGTCATTTCAACGCCATGCGTTGCAACAGCAGATGGCAAAGCGCCAGCCACATCGGCCAGTCCGCCGGTCTTGACCAGCGGCACAGCCTCGGAGGCAACGGAAAGGACTTTGATCGTCATGCGAGTTGGTCGATCATCCGCTTGGTAATCAGGCACACTCCGCTTTCAGTGCGTTGAAAACGCTGCGCATCCAGCACCGGATCTTCGCCAACCACCAGTCCTTCGGGAATGCGCACGCCGGAATCAAGGATCACGCGGGACAGCCGCGCGCCGCGCCCGATGTTGCAATATGGCAGGATCACTGCTTCTTCACACGACGAGAATGAGCCCATCTTAACGCCTGTAAACAACAGGCTACGACGAGCTACGGCACCTGAAACAATGCAATCCTGGCTGATTAGTGATGAAATCGCCATGCCGCGCCTGCCATCCTGATCGTGCACGAATTTGGCTGGAGCGGCGATGATCTGGTCGGTCCAGATCGGCCAGTCACGGTCATACATGTTGAGCTTTGGCACAACATCGGTGAGATCGAGATTGGCTTCAAAATAGGCGTCCAACGTGCCGACATCGCGCCAGTACTCTTCGATTTCCTCAGCGGCACGAATGCACGACGCGGTGAAACGGTGCGCCACTGCTTTGCCGTTCTTGACGATATAGGGAATGATATCATTGCCGAAATCGCGGCTTGAATTGGGGTCTGCGGCATCCTTGCGCAGGATCTCGAACAGGAACTTCGTGTCGAAAACATAGATGCCCATCGATGCCAGCGCCATGCCCTCGTTGCCGGGGATGCCGGGAGGGTCTGCGGGTTTTTCCACAAACGCGGTGATGGTATCTGATGTGTCAACGGCCATGACACCAAAGCCGGTTGCTTCGGCGCGCGGGACGACCAGACAGCCGATGGTTACGTCTGCGCCGCTTTCCACATGCTGGCGCAGCATCAGTTCGTAATCCATCTTGTAGATGTGATCGCCTGCCAGAATGACCATATATTTCGGCGCATTGGCCGCGATGATATCGATGTTCTGATACACCGCATCCGCCGTGCCTTCATACCACTGGTGTTCGGACACGCGCTGCGATGCAGGAAGGATGTCGAAGCTTTCGTTGCGTTCGGGGCGCATGAAATTCCACGCGCGCTGCATGTGCCTGATCAGCGAATGCGCCTTGTATTGCGTGGCCACACCGATGCGGCGAATGCCCGAATTGATCGCGTTCGACAGAGCGAAATCGATGATCCGTGATTTTCCGCCGAAATAGACCGCAGGTTTGGCGCGGTTGTCGGTCAATTCCTTCAACCTGCTGCCGCGCCCGCCTGCAAGGACATAGGCCATCGCATCACGCGCGAGCGGCTGTGAGTAAGTTTCCCGCATCCCCTGTTCTCCGTCTCTTATTCTTCAAATTCAAGCATAAGCGTGGCCAATGGCGGCAATACGACAAAGGCCGCGCCGTCCTGCGCGATGACCTGCCCAAGATTGCCGATCCCGCTGCCACCATAATCCTGCGCATCGCTGTTCAGCACTTCGCGCCACGCGCCATCATGCGGCAATGGCAAGCGATAGTGATCATGTACTTGCGGGGTCATATTGCAGATCACAGCGATAGGTTTCGCCCCCGGAGCCTTGCGCACCCAGGCAAAAACAGAGGCTTGCGCATCATCAACCACCAGCCACTCGAACCCCTCCGGCTCGCAATCGCGGGCGTGCAGGGCAGGGCGGGCGGAATAGATGCGGTTGAGATCACGCACC
This sequence comes from Novosphingobium sp., assembly GCA_020853995.1. Taxonomy (GTDB): domain Bacteria; phylum Pseudomonadota; class Alphaproteobacteria; order Sphingomonadales; family Sphingomonadaceae; genus Novosphingobium. The sequence goes on along the minus strand of JADYXV010000086.1, from coordinate 6,010 downwards.
CAACGCCGAACTCCTTCGTGGGCCGGGGCGGCCAGCAAGTCCCAGTCAAGCGAACGCGCCTCACTCCATTCGCGGCGCTGCGCAAATTCCTGCCCCATGAACAGCAGCTTCTTGCCGGGATATCCCCACATCAGCCCGTAATAGGCGCGCAAGTTGGCAAACTTCTGCCAATCATCGCCGCTCATTTTCGTCAGCAAACTGCCCTTGCCGTGGACGACTTCATCATGGCTGATCGGCAGAACGAAATTTTCGGAGAAGGCATAAGTCAGCCCGAACGTGATTTCGTTGTGGTGATAGCTGCGGTGCACGGCGTCGCGCGCCATATACTGCAGCGTATCGTGCATGAAGCCCATGTTCCATTTGAAGCCGAAGCCCAAATGCTCACGCGGGGATTCGTCAAATGCAGGCTTGCTTACGCCCGGCCAAGACGTTGATTCTTCGGCAATTGTCAGGAAACCGGGATGGCTGGCATAGACCGCCCGGTTCATCTTTTGCAGGAAAGCCACAGCCTCCCAGTTCTCACGCCCGCCTTCATCGTTGGCGATCCACTCGCCCGCCTTGCGCGAATAATCACGGTATAGCATTGAAGCGACGGCATCGACGCGCAAGCCATCGACGTGATAGCGTTCAGCCCAGAACAGGGCATTGTTGACGAGGAAACTGACGACTTCGTTGCGCCCGAAGTTATAGATCAGCGTGTTCCAATCAGGATGGAAGCCAAGGCGCGGATCTTCATGTTCATAGAGCGCGGTGCCATCGAATTTGACGAGGCCGTGTTCATCAGTCGGGAAGTGGGCGGGCACCCAATCAATCAAGACAGAAACACCCGCGCGGTGTGCGCCATCAACGAACCGGGCAAAACCTTCAGGCGGGCCAAAGCGGGCAGACGGGGCGTAAAGGCCGGTGGTCTGATAGCCCCAGCTCGGGTCATAAGGGTGTTCGGAAACGGGCAGAAATTCGATGTGGGTAAAGCCCATCTCGGTAACGTAGGGGATGAGGCGCTCTGCCAGTTCATCCCACGTATAAAAGCCCTCATCATGGGGCTTTTGCCATGATCCGGGATGAACTTCGTAAATCGACATCGGCTGGCGGCGTGCATCAACGCTGGCCCAATGATCGCGGTGGCCCTGATCGCCCCAATCAAGCTTCACGGGATGGGCTGTGATAGAAGCAGTACTAGGACGAAACTCTGATGCCAGAGCGAAAGGATCGGCCTTCAATGGCATCACGGCGCCGTCAGCGGCGACCACACGGTACTTGTAGGCCCGGTGTTCACCGATTTCCGGAATGAACACTTCCCACACGCCAATGTCCACACGTCGGCGCATCGGGTGGCGGCGATGGTCCCAATCGTTGAAATCTCCCACCACGCTGACAAGGCTGGCGTTGGGCGCCCAGACAGCGAAGTGTACGCCGCTTGCGCCCTCATGTTCGATCAGATGCGCGCCCATCTTGTCGAACAGGCGCAGATGCGTGCCCTCGGCAATCAGGAAATCGTCCATCGGGCCAAACACTGGTCCGAACGTGTAAGGATCGGTCACCAGCCATTCGTGATCGCCCGCTTTGCAAGCATAGCGCACTGGCTGGCGCGGGCCGGCAACTTTACCTTCGAACAGACCGCGCCCGTCAACGCGGTTCAGTGCGCCCAGCTTCTCGCCTGAAAGCGACCATGCAACCGCTGTTTCCGCGCCAGGCAAAACAGCCCGCGCAAAGGCACCTTCCGGGCCTTCGTGAATACCCAGCAACGAGAAAGGATCGGCGTGCGTCCCGTCTAAAAGAGCTTCGATGGCGCTCGCCTATGGTTTCATTCCGGTTTTCAGACCCCCCAGATGTCGCGGGCATATTCGCTGATCGTGCGATCGGACGAGAACCAGCCTACGTTGGCAATGTTGCGGATTGCAGAAGCGCGCCAGCCCGCCTGATTTTCCCAACGCTTGTCGATCTTGCGCTGGGCGGTGTGATAACTGTCAAAATCTGCGGCAACCATGAACCAGTCGTGGTCGTAAATGCCGCCCATCAGGCCCTTGTACCGGTCGGGATCATCGGGCGAAAATACGCCGGTGGCGATGGCCGCCAGAGCCTGCTGCAGTTCGCGCGAATTTTCAATCACTTCGCGCGGGTTATAGCCATTTGCCCGTTGAGCCTCGACCTCATCGGCGGTCAGGCCGAAGATTTCGATGTGATCATCACCCACATGGTCCTTGATCTCGATGTTCGCACCGTCAAGCGTGCCGATAGTCAGGGCGCCGTTAAGCGCAAACTTCATGTTCCCGGTGCCCGAAGCTTCCATACCTGCGGTCGAAATCTGTTCGGACAAATCGGCTGCCGGGATAATCCGCTCTGCCAGACTGACGTTGTAATTGGGTACGAATACGACCTTGAGCAGACCGCCAACCGAAGGATCAGCATTCACGCGGCGGGCAATGTCGTTCGACAGTTTGATGATCAGCTTGGCGTTGTGATAGCTTGATGCTGCTTTACCGCCAAAGATCTTGACGCGCGGCACCCAGTCGCGTTCGGGATGGCTGCGGATCTGATCGTAAAGTGCAACCGTCTCGATCAGGTTCAGAAGCTGACGTTTGTATTCATGGATGCGCTTGATCTGCACGTCAAACAGCGCATCGGGATCAAGGCGGATGCCCGTCAGGTCTTTAAGATGCTTGGCCAGAGCGACTTTGTTGGATCGTTTGACCTCGGCAATCCGCTCACCCAGCGCTGCATCATTGGCCAGTGCGTTCAGGTCGGCAAGCCTTGCGGTGTCATCAAGGAAGGCATCACCAATCGCGTCTTTCAGCACCGATGTCAGGCCGGGATTGCATTGCTGAAGCCAGCGGCGGGGCGTGACGCCGTTCGTCTTGTTGTTGATGCGTTTTGGGTAAAGCTTGTGCAGGTCTGAAAAGACGGTCGTCTTCATCAGATCGGTGTGCAGCGCGGCAACACCGTTCACACTGTGAGCGCCAGTAAACGCAAGGTTAGCCATGCGCACACGGCGTTCGCCACCTTCGTCGATCAGGCTGATTGCAGCAATGGCCCGGTCATCCATACCAGCCTTGCGCGCTTCACGCAGGACGCGGCTGTTGATCGCGTAAACGATCTGCATGTGGCGCGGCAGCAGACGTTCAAACACCGGCAGCGGCCATGATTCCAGCGCCTCCGGCAGCAAGGTATGGTTGGTATAGCCGACGGTCGCTTTGGTAACTTCCCATGCTTCGCTAAATTCCAGGCCGTAGACATCGACCATCAGGCGCATCAATTCGGCGACAGCAACGGCAGGGTGGGTATCATTCAGCTGGATTGCGGCCTTATCCGGCAAAGTGCGGATGTCGTCGTATCGTTCTACATGCCGGCGCACGATGTCCTGGATCGAAGCCGAGGTGAAGAAGTATTCCTGACGCAGCCGGAGTTCCTGCCCGGCAGGAGTGGAGTCCGCTGGATAAAGTACGCGCACAAGGCTGTCGGCGCGCATCTGTTCCGTCAGTGCGCCCAAATGGTCGCCTGCGTTAAACGCATCAAGCTTGAGCGGATCGAACGAATGGGCCGTCCACAGACGCAACGTGTTTACGCGTTTCCCGCGCCAGCCGACAACAGGTGTATCAACCGCGCTGGCCTCAACCTTTTCGGCTGGACGCCATTCCACGCCATCGCCAACGTCAACCACTTCTCCGCCAAAGCCGATGATATAGGCGCTTTCGCGACGATCAAATTCCCAAGGGTTGCCGTGAGACAGCCATGTTTCGGGCAGTTCGACCTGCCAGCCATCGTCAATCCGCTGGCGGAACATGCCGTTAACATAGCGGATGCCGTAACCGTAAGCCGGGATATCAAGGCTGGCGAGGCTTTCCATGAAGCAGGCAGCAAGGCGGCCAAGGCCACCGTTGCCCAACGCCGCATCAGGCTCAAGGTCCTCAAGCGCTGCAAGATCGAACCCGTGCTCGCGCAGGGCCTTTTCCATGTCCCGCGTCAGGCCCATGTTGGAAAGGGCATCGCGTAAGAGACGGCCGATCAGGAACTCCAGGCTGAGGTAATAGACCCGCTTGGCACCTTCGGCATATGTCTTGCGGGTGGATTCCATCCACCGGTCAATGATCGCATCGCGCAACGTGAGTACAGTGGCTGTGTACCAGTCATGCGGCTTGGCGGCGCGTTCATCCTTGCCCACGCGATGGCGCAGAACGTCAAGGATTTGCGCGTCGATCTGCGCAGCCTTGGAATTGATGTCGAGGCTCATGGTACACGTCCCACCCTGTTGCTTCCGTCGCAAAAGCGGGCCATGCCACCTGCGAACCGGAACCCTTTGCACCGGCCTTTCATCGCCATCTGCCCGCACTTGTAACGGAATGGCGCGTGGCCGTTCCTTGCGATGCCGGACGGCGTTTCATCAAACCCCCATATCGTTTGGTATGACAGCGCGCGCGTCGACGGCAAGCAGCGATTTGGCCGCTGTGCATAATTTTGTAACGGGAAAACAGAGCGTACGGCCAACCTGCTACAGTCAGGTAGATTCAGGGGCTGCCGATCCGCCTGTTTCAAAGCTGTTTTTGCCGCACTCTCCACGCAAAGCTCAATAAACCCGGTTTTGCCAAAAGTCGGGGTGAATACGTTTGCGTGTCAACGAACCTCGACGCGGATCCCGGCCCAGAACGTGCGCGGTGTGCCGATGTCGACAGAACCGTCCTGCAATCGGGTCACAATCGTCTCTCCACCCAGATTCTCGCCCCGCAGGACAAGGCTGACCGCGCCATGCAATGGCACTTGTGCAAAGGCATCAATCGTTGTTGCAGAAGGCAGCAGGTCTGTTTCAAGATCATCTTCAAACTGGCTACCAATATGGCGCAATGTCATGCCTAACGCCCAGCGTGCAGCGGGACGATAAGAGACCGTGGCAGTGCCAGCCCACCTTGGTGTTTGTGCAGGACGCTTTCCGTCAAGCGAAGCAGATACGCCCGATGCCTCCATCTCCGCATCAGTATATGCCAAGGACCCGTCGAACGAAACTTTGCCCGACCTTAGTCTGGTTCCCAATTCAATCCCGCGGGCATGAACCGCATCCACGTTTTGGCGCTGGCGGTTAACGGTATTGCCGTTGATGCCCAGGGTGACGTTGGCAATAGCGTGCCGGATCCGATTATCGAACGCTGTGGCGCTTAACGAGATGCCGGGCAGGGGGGTAAGGTCAAGCCCCGCTTCAAAGCCTTCCAGTTCCTCTATGCGTAAGGCATCATTACGCTGCGTTGACGTGATCGTGACACCGCCGCCACTGCGCGGCGCGACCACATTGAACGAACGGTAAAGCTCATTGAGTGTAGGCAGCCTGAGGCCGGTATAGGCAGCGCCACGCAAGGATAGCGCATTGCTGGCGGTGATCACCGCGCCGCCGCGAAAACTGCTTTGCCACCCGCTACGGTCGGAAAACGAAAGGTTGGTCGTCGGCGTGCCGGTTGGTGTCGTTTCAACAAAGTACCCCTCGCGGATCGACCACCGGTCTGCCCTTGCGCCAGCGGTCAGCACCACCGGGCCCAGCGTCCAGTCATCTTCCATGAACAGACCCATGTCACTTGTCCGGCCACCGGCGCGACGGCGGGCGGTCACCAGGCCGGTAACCGCAGAATAAGCATCTTCGGCCATGTCACCATCGTTGAGGCGCAAATCGGCGCCAAGCCGCAGAATATGATTACCACCAACCGGCGGGCGCAGTTCGGCCTTGCCACCAATCCCGGTCGCAGGTGTCGCGCGCTGGTCCAGCGTCTTGCGGAAGCTGGTTGAACTGATCACGATATTGGAAAAATTGCGCGCCTGGACATAAGCCAGCGCATCAAATGCCCAATCACCACGACCCACCAGACGAAGCGACGCATCTTGTCCGGTCGATGCCGTGTCTGCCCCGGCGAAGCGCAAGGTGCGCCGATCTTCGAAAACCAAACCGCGTAATTGAAGTTGGTCGCGTCCGTCAAGGTGGTGTAATTTCGGCTGTGGCCGTGGGCCATCGTCAGGCGGCTTTGGCGGTGATGTG
>JADYXV010000085.1 GCA_020853995.1 Novosphingobium sp. | reverse complement strand
TTCCAAGGATCACCGGCCCGAGCTTGCCCGGATGATCCTTGCTGTGGTGATCGATGCGCAGGGCCGGCCGATCTGCACCGATATGGTCCCGGGCAATACGGCCGATGTGAAGGTGTAAAGCGCGGTTTAAAAATGGGCCATTCCCCGGTTTAAAAAGGGGCCAGTCGTTGCAAAGAAAAAGCCTCTATGGAGGCAGAGTTGTCATCGGCGTCGGGGAAGCGGCTGTAGCGTAGCGGAAGCCGATTTCCCGACGCCGATTGCCGTTTCCATATTTAGGTCATGCCTGCCTCCTGTTTGGCGTTGCTCTGTTTCTGGCGTTTGGCGCTTGCGGCAAGGCGGTAGCTATCGCCGTTCATCTCCAGGATGTTGACGTGATGGGTCAGCCTGTCGAGCAGAGCACCGGTGAGGCGCTCTGAGCCGAACACCGATGTCCATTCGTCGAACGGCAGATTGCTGGTAATGAGCGTGCTGGCGCGCTCGTAACGCTGGCTGAGGATCTCGAACAATAGCTCGGCGCCAACGGCGGTGAACGGCACATAGCCCAACTCGTCGATGATCAGCAGCTTAACGCTGGCGAGATGCTGCTGGAGCTTGCGAAGGCGGCGCTCGTCTCTGGCTTCCATCAGTTCGTGCACCAATGCCGCCGCGGTCACGAAGGCGACGCTGTGGCCTTTCTGGCAAGCAGCAAGACCCAGCGCGAGCGCAAGGTGCGTTTTGCCAGTTCCGCTGGGCCCTAGGGCCACGACATTGCTGCGCCGGATCAACCAGTCACCGCGCGCCAGTTCGAGCACCAGCGCCTTGTTCAGCGAGGGCTGGGCTGTAAAATCCAGCGTATCGAGGCTTTTGACCTGCGGGAACTTGGCCTGACGAATGCGGCGTTCCACTATACGCCGTTCGCGGTCGATGCGCTCCAACTCGCACAAGCGCAGCAGATAGCGCGGATAATCTGCCCGATCTTGCGCCGCGATGGCGGCGACCTTGTCATACTCGCGTGCAAATGTCGGCAGCTTGAGGGCCTTCAGGTGATCGGCGAGCAGCACGGCGGGGGAAACGCTAGTGGCATCCATGGTGCCGCCCGTGGTGAGGGCTGCGTTCATGCCGCCGCTCCTACGGCAGCAGGCGCGCTCAGCAGTTGCATATAATCGCCCGCCTTGGTGGCCCTTACCGTGGCGCGCGGCAGATAAGGGTATAGGCTCATATCCAGCTTCACGGGGCGGCGTTCGATCTTGGCCAGCACGATCATCTTCACCGCATCGAAGCTTATCGCGCTCAGATCCAGCGCGCGTGATACGGCCCATTCAACATCGGCCTGCGCGTGGTTCTCGCACAGGCGCAGCACCGCAATGAACTCGCGCTTGCCCTCCTTGCCGCCGCGTGCCTCCATCAACCGCCGTAGGCGAAGCATATCCTCACTCCACACCCAGCTATCCAGCGGGGCCGCCTGATCCAGCGAACGTGGCTTGCGCTCGATCAGCGCCAGATAATGCAACGGGTCGGCAATGAAGTCCTCACGGGCATAGCTGCGCGCGTGGCTGGCAACCTTCTCGCCCCGGCAGATGATATCAACCCGGTCGACGTATCCCTTGATCACCACATCCTGATGCGCATAAACGGTCGGGACCGAGTAATCATTGGTCCGATAGCGCACCAATGACATCGACGAAGCGCGCCCGGGCACAATATGGCACGGGTCAAAGGGCGTCGCAGGCAACGGCATGAAGGCCGCTTGGTCTTCCTTCAATCGCTCACCGATGCTCAAGGTATGGCCGCGCAGCACCGCTGCCTGACGCGCCACACATTGATCGCGGAATTTGGCGTTCAGCGCGCCAAAATCCGTGGCCACAGGCATCGGTACCATAAAGCGTCGTCGCACGAGGCCGACCAGCCCTTCGACATTGCCTTTGTCATTGCCCTTGCCGGGGCGGCCAAACTTGTCTTCAAACAGATAATGGCTCTGCAGCGCGCTGAACATCTGGCTGCGCGTCCGCGTTCCGTCGCCCAATATCCGCGCCACCGCCAGCTTGGTGTTATCGTAAAGGATCGAGCGCGGTACGCCGCCAAAGAACGCAAACGCTTCGACGTGCCCATCACAAAACGCCTCGGCAACTTCGGCCGGGTAGGTCTTGAAGAACGGCGCATCGCTGTGCGGCAGATCCATGCAGAAATAATGGTGCCGCACCAGCTTGCCGTCGATGATCGCATCGGCCTCGCCAAAATCGACCTGAGCATGGCCGGGCCGATGGCTCAGCGGCACGAACACCTCGCGCGTGCGTCGCTTCTGCAGCGCCACATACTCGCGCACGATGGTCTCGCCGCCCGTAAATCCGCGCTCATCGCGCAGCCGTTCAAAAATACGAACCACGGTGTGATGCTGCTTGGTGTGAACGGTGCGATCGTCGTTCAAAATCTGGTCGATGAAATCCGTCAAACCTTCCAACTTCCGGCTAAACGTCCGGCCAATGCGCCCGTGTGGCGGTGGCGCAGAAAGCACCAGCATCTTATCGACCGTCTTGCGATCAATCCCAAAATAGCGGGCAGCGCCACGGCGGCTCATCTTGTCCACCAGCACAGCGCGGCGGACCTTCTGATAAAGTTCCACTCTCTTCATCCTCCACCTCCGCCCAAAAGCGAAGGCCTATAAGGACTGGCCCCTTTTTAATCCGATCATCAATGAGAACGATCCGGGTACAGAATGGCCCCTTTTATTACCGCTGTTTACACTATTTCTACGCCTGGCGCGACAGTGGCCTGTGGCAGACGATCAATCACCTGCTGGTGATGGCTGCGCGCCAGATCGAAGGGCGCGAGGCCAGCCCAACCGCCGGGGTGATCGATAGTCAGAGCGCCAAGACGACCGAGAGCGGCGGCCCACGGGGCTACGATGCCGGTAAGAAGATCATGGGCCGCAAACGCTACATCATCACCGATACGCTCGGTCTGATGCTGTTTGTCACCATCCACGCTGCCAGCATTCAGGATCGTGACGGGGCTGTCGACCTCATCAAGGCGGTCCGCTACCGCTTCCCATGGCTGCGCCAC
>JADYXV010000084.1 GCA_020853995.1 Novosphingobium sp. | reverse complement strand
TTGGGCTTATTGGCACAATCGATTGATATCGGCGTCCTGCTGGTGGCAATCGGCTTTGCCGAACATCATTCCATCGCATTCCAGGGCCCGTTTCCGGCCTTCGTAGCGTTCCTTCTGGTGGTGGCAACTACACGATGGGGCTGGCGTGCAACGGCTACGACCGCACTTGTCCTCACTTTAGCCAACCTGGCGATAGTATCGACTTTGTCCGGGCTGGACACAGATGCCGATCTTTTCCGGCTTTTCCGAACAACAGCGCAAATGATTGTCATGTCCAGCCTCATGATCTGGATGAGTATCTCGCTTCGAGGCGAGCGCATGTTACGCTTTGCAGAGCCGCCCGGTTTGCTTGGGGAGCGAATGGACCTGGTGCTCAATGCAGGCCTGAAGCAGATCGCAGCGGAACTGGGTGCGCGGCAGGTGGTCATGGCATTCGCGACAAACGAAGAGCCCTGGGTGGAGTTCCGTCACTATAGTCGGTCAGGAACGAGCGCGCGACGTGCCGGGCCTGCCGAGTTTGGCGACCAATTGAACGTGGCGATGCCGCCAGCCTTGTTCAACTTTGGCAAGGGCAGGCTGATAGCGCTGGAAAATGCCCGACCCAAGGCTGTGAAAAAGCAGGTCATGTGTCGGCTCGCCCGGATTTACGGGATTGATGAAGGGATTTTCGTACCGCTCCAAACTGCTACCGGAAGCGGCCATATCATCGCATGGGACTGCGAGATGTTGAGCGTTGACGATCTGGCGACGCTGCGTGCCCTTGCCGATCAGATCGGACATGCGCTGGACCGGGAGGAGGCGGCCAGTCTGGCCCGCAACGTGGCCGAATCCGGCGTCCGCAATGCCGTTGCGCGCGATTTGCACGATAGTGTGGCGCAATTCCTCGCAGGCGCGTTGTTCCGGCTGGAGGCGTTGCGCCGCTGGATCAGCGAAGGCCATGACCCTTACAGCGAAATTGATTCCATCAAGAATGCGCTTCGCCTTGAACAAGGCCATCTGCGCAAATTGATCGAACGGTTGCGCCGGGGCGAAGAAGGGGACCGCCGCACCGAGATTGCCGATGAATTGCGCGGTCTGCTGCATGAAGCAGGTGCACATTGGCAGATAGAAACCGAACTGGTCCTGCCCGAACAGTCGCAGTGGGTGTCCATCCAGCTTTCGCACGAGATCCGCCAGCTGGTGCGCGAAGGCATTGCGAACGCTGTGCGCCACGGCAAGTGCCGCAAAGTGTGCGTCACCCTGTCAGATGATGACGGCTTTCTGAAATTGAGCATTTCAGATGACGGCATTGGCTTTCCCGATATGCCCGTAGCTATCCGTCCCCGTTCAATCAGCGAGCGGGTGGAGGCTTTGGGCGGACAATTCCGCATAGACAGCACCACCAAAGGTGCCCGCCTTGACATTGCCATTCGTACCGGAGTTTTTGCATGATCCCTGTCCTTGTTGCCGACGACCATGGTTTTATCCGCGCAGGCGTGGAGGCCGTGCTGCGCGGCTCACGGTTTTCAATCGTGGCCGGAACAGCCAGCGGTGAAGAAACGCTGGACGCCATCAAGACGCACGATCCGGCCATCGTGCTTCTCGACATCAACATGCCCGGCATGGACGGTGTTCAAGCATTGGAAACGCTACGCGAAAGGGGCGACAAGCGATCGGTCGTGTTGCTGACCGCCGAAATCAACAACCAGCAGTTGATGTCGTGCATGCGGGCGGGCGTCGACGGAATTATCTCGAAGGACGGCGCCGAAGATGATCTGGTCAATGTTCTGGAAGTCGTCCATTCGGGCGAACGGGCGATCTCGCCGAAGTTTTTGCAACGCGCGCTGGATCTGTCGCTGAAACCCGAAACACAAGGACCGATGGCCAAGCTGAACCCGCGTGAGCGCAAGATTGCAGCATTGGTCGCACGCGGCATGCGCAACCGCGACATCGGCGAGGAAATGGGCATCGGCGAAGGTACTGTCAAAGTGTACCTGCATACGATGTACCAGAAACTGGACATCGACAACCGGACAGAGCTGGCCCTGTTGGCAGTATCTGCAAGCAATAGCTGAACGGGTTCGGCAGGCCTTCCGCTGGTTAAGGTTAGGCCGGATTTTCGGGTTAAGGTCTGTTTCTTGCAGGCGTGTACAGGCAAGGACAGGCTAGTTACATGGAACTGAAGTTCATCTCATAAATTCTTCGTCATGCTGAACTTGTTTCAGCATCCATCTTGCCCCGCGCACTTTCGCCTCGCGGCAGCGCAATGGCCCGGTTTGCTGCAAAATTCGGGCTTAAGTACGCGTGGAGAAATGGACCCTGAAACAAGTTCAGGGTGACGATCCATTAAAGTTGCGAACTTCGATTCCACCATACTAGAGCGGGATGACGTTAACCTGACTCAGATCTCCGTTCGTGTCGAGCCCTTCGAAACACTCAGGATAAACTTCCGACTTCGCTCGACACGAACGGGACTTGCTTTGGATCAGTGTAAAGTCATCACGATCTAATCATGTAAATCTGAAATTCGCCACATCATTTCGTCACCCCGGGCTTGACCCGGGGCAAGGCTTTTTTTGGCGCCTTTGCGCCAAAAAGAAAAACAGCGGGATCCCGGGTCAAGCCAGAGATGACGACAATGTAGTGAACTTCAGTTCCGTGCCACTCGCGCCACTGCCTCAGGCGCGGGCTTCGCCAACTCCGGCGCTGTTGTGGCGCAAGGCTTTCAGCACGGTTTCCAC
>JADYXV010000083.1 GCA_020853995.1 Novosphingobium sp. | reverse complement strand
CTAGACCCCAAGCGCATTCAGACCTTGATGGGGCACAGCACGATTCAGATGACCTTCGACACGTACGGCCACCTGTTCGAGCATGCCCGCAAAGACAGCGAAGATGCCGCCGCTATCGAGCGCGCACTATTTGCGGATGCAACATGAGTGCAGCACAGAGCTAAAAAAGTAAGGTTTCCGTAGCGTCAATATCGGATTGCAAATCCGTTTACGCCGGTTCGATTCCGGCTCGGGCCTCCAACTTCTGGGATTTTGCACCAAAGCTTGCCCAAATCTGACACTTGGGCAGGGTTTGATCGCTCTTTACCAGTTACCATCGCAAGCCTGGACCTACGACGTGCGCGGCTTACTTGCTTTGCAGGAAGCTCACTTGGATCTGAAGGATGCGCTGTTGATACTGGCTCAGGTGGCCTAAGATTGGGCTTTTGCAGCTTGGTACTGTTACGAAGAATTCTTCACAATAAGGTAGCTCTGCCGTCCGTGTCAGGCAAAAGCGCGTGGCACACTTAAGTCCGCACATGTCCATGTCATCCAGTTTCGCGATTGTGAAATTTTCATTTCCACCGCGGTAAGGATCGACGGAGGTGCCATAAACGACTCGAACCCATGGATTGCCGTCCTGATCTGCGAATGCTTGACGAATCAGACCCGGGCGCGCTTTAGGCGCAGGCAAGTCTGGCTCCTCCGCAAATGGAAACCGGCACCATACCGTGTCGTATGGTGCCGGTGACATTGATAGGGGGTAAAAGGTCCAGCCTGTCACTCACCAACCTGCATCACTGAGCGGTTCGAGGCTGAAATTGGCGGGTTTCTTGTCGTCTACCGCCTTCTGCATTGCCTCCAAATAGGCATCGCTTACCTCGGTGTGATAGCCGGGTTGCATCCGAATTTTAGGCGACGTGAAGGCGATTGCCGCATTGGCTCGCTTTCTTGGATGTCGCATGTCGTCTCCTAGTCTGAGGGGTGGCCGATTGTTCCGGCCTCAACTCATAAACGTCCAACTGGCGGTTTAGTCCGCATCTTACAACAAAAAGTTGATGACCGACTGCTGAACCAACCTAGAGCAGCATTACGACGTTATCCACAGCACCAAGATTCTGCAACCAGAGATGAAACCCATCAACGCGCGCTTTCTTTCAATTTTCCCGTCCACACGTCTTCACACCGTTAGTCTTCTCCAACTTCCCCAATCACCGCATAACAAACACGATGTAACCCCTGAACATGGGGTGACCCGCCAGCATTGGTGGCGGTGACCATGCGCCGCCTTGGGCAAGCGCCACGCGGAAGGGGATGGGGAAGGCGTCCATTTTGGCGAAGTACGCCTCATAGCCGGGAATTGTGCTGCGGCCTTGGTATGTCTGCACCACCACTTCATCAATCACGCTGCGCAATTGGCCCAGGGCGCGTGGATCGCCATTGGCGCTCCAATCCATCAGGCCGGTGATCGAAAGCTTGTATCGGCTTGGCAATTTCTGGCGCAACGTGCCGAGGAACCGGGCGTAACCGCCAATGCCTTTGGTCGCCGCATCGAAATCGATTTGCAGGCCGATCACGGTGTTGCCCGCTGCCTGCCAGCGCGCCAGATCGGCAAAGATCGCGCCATAGGCCGCCTCGCTCCAGTCCAGCCGGTCAATCCGGACGACCAGCCACACATCTTTGCCGCGCAACTTTGGCGCACCGGGCCGCAACCGCGTGAAGCTTACAGGCCCGCCATTGGGGCCACCACTCCGGATTTCACCATCCAGCAGGTACAGCACGCGCGGGTTGGTGCCGTCGGGCGGGCGTATACCGGGCCAAAGATAAAACGCATCATAGCCCCGTGGATCAACGGTTTGCTGGACAGCCGCATCAGGCTGAGCGCGTTGATCGCACGCCGTCAGCCAACCCAGCGCCAGCAGCGCCGCCCAGATTCCGGCAAACTTCACCAATAAAAGCGCAGCGCTTTTGCCCAGCGGCTGTTGGGGTAGGCTGTCTTCAACTCGTTAAACCACGCCTTGCGCTGTTCAGGCGATGCTTGTGCCTTTTCCATTTCGGCGGTCGACCGGAACGGGCCGGAACATCCGTTATATCCCGATGGCGCATAACACCGTACGGCGCGGAACAGCGCATAGGCGCGTACGTCTGCCGGTGCCTGCCGGTCTGCAATGATCGCGCGATAGATCGCGTCACGATACAATGGCTCGCCGGGAAAGGCATCGGGGCCGCTGCCCAAAGTATCGTTTTTGGGTGTGTCGCCATAACCCTGGCTGGAAAACAGGCTGAAGTTATCAAAGCCGTTCAGCCGCCAGAAATCCCCCAAGCATAACAGCGCCGTACGATCAGCCGGAGTGCGGGCCAGCGTTGCAGCGGTTTCGGTAATGGATGGGCAGGCAAAGCCGTCTGTCCATCGCCCTTTGGCAAACAACCCTACCGGCGCATCGGATTGCCGGATCAGATTATACAGCCCGCTTTCGGTATCGGCACCTGCCGGAACCATTGCAATATCGCGCGTAAAATCACGATAGGCGCCACGGCTCAACCCTTTGTACAGCAGGGTAAAGCGCGCAATATCGCGTTCATGCGCGGGGCGTGTGGCATCGCTGGCTACAGACCTCAGGATGGCGGGCGGGGCGACGGTTTGCAGCAGCACTTCGCGCGTCGTGGCGTCTTTGATGGGGGTATCTGCCGCAAAAATGCGGTCAAGACGCCCGTCACGTTCCCAGCGCGTGGCAAGGCCCAATTCTGCCAAGGGCCGCTGGTAAAGCGGGCTCGCCCCTTTCAGCAAATCGCGCCAGAAACCGGCTTCATTGGGATCGCGCGCACGGGCCAGTGCCATCCCGCGCAAGGTCTGGCGGCTGAACGCCAGTGGCTTGTAACTGGCCTGCCGGGCGTCATCGGGAATCATCGCCATGATGGCCTTGGCGTCTTCGCCTGCATGCCACGCACGGCTTGCCTGCAAAAAGCTGTACAGTTCGGGATGACGGGCAAACTGCGCCGCTTGTGCCGCCAGATCACTGGCCGAAAGCTTGGCTGATGCATCATCTCCCCCGCGCATCTGCATCAGATCGGCAACCGCCAGCAATAGCGGTGTATCGCCGGTGCGGGACAGGGCAGGCAGGGCTTTCGGGCTGTCATAAGCATTCGCGCCGAACAGGCGGATGTCGATCTCTTCGGCCAGATTTGCAGCGGCCACGTCATGGCCCGATGTCGTGGTGACCATGCGCTCGTAAATGCGCGCAAGCTCTATCCCGTTGCCTTCAAGCCATAAGACGCGCCGCGTCAGCCCATTGGCGGAATCCGCATAGCGTCCGTTCGGCCACGCCTTGAGGTAAGCGGCAATTCCGTTCCTCGCCTCGGCAATTGCTGCGCTATTCACTTTGCCTGGCTCAAAATCGCCATATTCGCCAGTGGCATCGGCCACCGCCGCGCGCAGGCCGATCCGGATCGGCATATAGCGCGCGGTTTCGGCAACCCAGCTGCTTTTGGCAGAAGTCAGCGCGGCAAAACCGCTGCGTGCCGTGGCCCATTCACCTGCATAAAACGCATCGGCAGCTTTGAGATAGGCCAGATATTCGCTGCCCTTGGCGCTGGAAATCGCCCCGGCTTCCGCACCGTCCCAGGTTACGGTCTCGCACCCCACTTTGGCGCGAATGGCCAGAATGGCATCGCGCTCGGCCACCGGAATCCCGCTTTCTGCGCTCAGTGCGGCGGCGAAATCGTTGGGGGGCAGGCAGGCAGGTTCGCTGTAATCGGCATTTGTGTCCGGCGCGGCAGCTTGGGGCCAAAGCGTGGCGCGCAGGCCCTGCCAGCTCATGAAAGTCTGGCCAAACTGCGCTTCATCGGCTGTCTTGCGTGCAGTGGCCGAGGGCGCGACAGCCGGGGCGCTTATGCTTTGCATTAGCAGAAGCAGGTTTATCCGCGTGTCATTGCCGGGGTTGATCATTGCTTGTCCGGCGCAATCATAATCCGCCGCACCCAGCCGCCATTCGGGATAGCACGACGAATCAGCACAAGCCCAAGCCACGCCCGCCAGTCCGAAAAACGCCAGCCCCGCGCCCGCCGCTGCCTTGAATCCGGCGCGCTCGCGCATGTGTTTCATCAACTTGGGCAAACGGCGGGGCATTGCGCGGATTCCTGCATGGCGGGTGGCCAAAAGCTAGCAACAATCCCGCGCTGATGCGACTGTAATCACACTTCCGCCGCCCTTCGCAAGGCTATGCGCCGTTCGGCGTATGCGGACAATGCTGCAACTGCGCAAAGATGTGCCCAGCGGTGAATTGGCGGCCACGGGCGGCGCACCGCAGACGAGGGCCATTTGATGTCGTTCAATTCCGTGCTGCCGATGAGCAAGCGCGATCTGCTGGCCCTGATCGGGCGAAGTGCCGGTGCCTCGGCGATGTACCTTGCCATGTCCAGCCTTGGCCAGGCGCAAGCATCACCGTTTGCAGGCGTGCCCAAACTGGATGGCGATACCAAGGGCGCGTCGGTCCTGATCCTTGGCGCCGGGCTTGCGGGCCTTGTTGCCGCGCTGGAATTGCGCCGCGCCGGTTACAAAGTGCAAGTGCTTGAATACAATGACCGCGTCGGCGGGCGTTCGTGGACCTTGCGCGGTGGTGACACATACACCGAACTGGGCGGCGCCACCCAGAATTGCGATTTTGCGCCCGGCAATTACATCAACCCCGGCCCATGGCGCATCCCGCACAACCACTATGCGATCATGCATTATTGCCATGAACTGGGCGTCGCGCTCGAACCGTTCATGCAATTGAATTACAATGCCTATGTCCACTCAACCAAAGCGTTCGGCGGTGTCCCGCAGCGCTATCGCCACATTCAGGCAGACTTTCTGGGCCACGTCAGCGAACTGAGGGTCAAGGCGGTGAACAAGAACGCGTTGTCGGACGCAGTGACGAAGGAGGACGGCGAAATCCTGCTGGCCGCGCTCAAAAACCTTGGCGCGCTGGACAAGGACTATCGCTATGTCGCCGGCCCTGCTTCAAGCGAACGGCGCGGCTGGGCCAAGGGACCGGGCGGGGGCCTGTCCGCCGAACCTATCGCGTCCGAACCGCTGACGCTGGAAACGGTTCTGCAATCGGGCCTGTGGCGCAACATCTCGGCCAGTCTTTCGTCCACGCATCACACCGCCATCTTCCAGCCGGTGGGCGGCATGGACATGATCCCGCGCGCATTCGAAAAGCATGTGAGCGATGCGATCCGGCTGAACAGCAAAGTCACCGCGATCACGCAGGACGAGCGCGGCGTGACGGCGTCCTATGTCGATACCAAAACCGGTGAGAAGCTGACCGCCAAGGCCGATTGGTGCATCTGCACTATCCCCCTGTCGATCCTCAGCCAGATCGAGATGAACGTCAGCGCGGAAATGACCGCGGCGATTGGCGCTGTGCCCTATGAAGCCTCGGTCAAAGTCGGGCTGGAATTCAAGCGGCGGTTCTGGGAGCAGGACGAACAGATCTATGGCGGGATCACCACCACCGATCTGCCGATCAGCCAGATAAGCTATCCCAGCACTGGCTATGGCACTCAAGGCCGCTCGGCGTTGCTTGGGGCTTATGGGTTCGGTGCGTTCGCCTATGAATTCACATCGTTGCCTCCCGCTGAACGCGTGGCGCGGACAGTGGCTTGGGGGTCGCAGATCCACCCGCAATACAAGGCCGAGTACCTCAACGGCATTTCCGTTGGCTGGCACAGGGTGCCGTGGACGCAGGGGTGCTTCGGGACCTGGAGCCCGGAGGCGCGGGCCGAGCATTACAAGAACTTGTGCCAGATTGATGGCCGGATCATGCTGGCGGGCGAACATGCATCCTACATTCCGGCTTGGCAGGAAGGAGGCATCACTTCGGCACTCGACGCCATCGGACGGCTGCATCAACGCGTGATGGCGGGGTAACGTGATATGAAGAAAACTACAGTCTTGCTTTGCGCCGCTGCCAGCCTCACCCTTGCGTCCATGACGGCTTCGGCAATGGCACAATCGGCGGCCGAACCATCTGGATCGGGTGGGGCAGGATTTGCAGGCGCAGGCGATGCCGATGGCGCGTTCATCACTCCGGGAAAGTTCAGCGAACCCACTGGCGAGAAGATGTACAAACGCGTCTGCGCCGGTTGCCACATGTCTGATGCAAAAGGTGCACAAGGCGCTGGCATGTACCCTGCGCTGGCGGGTGATCCCAACCTCGCCTCGGGTGATTATGCGGTCTATGTCGTGCTGAAGGGTCTGCACGGCATGCCCGCCGTGGGACGGATGATGTCGGATCAGCAAGTGGCCGATGTGGTCAATTATGTCCGCACCAATTTTGGTAACAAATACAAGGACCGCGTTACCGCCGCACAAGTCAAAGACGTGCGTTGACCCGTTAGCCCAGTCGCAAGTCCAGCACTGCGCCCAGATCAGCCAGCGCCTGTTCCGCACTGGTCACCTTGATCGCGTGCATGCCCAACGCTGCTGCCGGTTTGCAATTGATGCCAAGATCATCAAGATAAATGCACGCTTCGGGCAGAACGCCGAGTGCTTCGCACATCATGGTGTAGATGCGCGGATCGGGTTTGCGCACGCCTGCTTTGCTGCTTTCGACAACGTGTTCGAACCTGGCGAAAATCTGTTCCATCACATCATGCGCATCGGCACTGCGGGCCATACCGGCACCGTGGCCGGTAGGCACATTGTTGGTGATGCAACCCAACCTGTAGCCTAGCGCTGCCAGTTGATCGAGTGCCCTCACCATTTCTGGCCGCACGGTTCCGGCCAGAACCGCCAGGACGACATGACCTGAAAGATCGTGTCCCAGTTCGCGGGCTTCGCAGGCAAAACGCCGATCGAATTCCTCCGCGCTTATCTCTGCACGATCGAACAAGGCCCATGCATTGTCATCGCCATTGCTGGCGTTGACTTGCCGCACAAAGTCTTTGGGTAAGCCGTGATCTGCTTCCAGCCTGTTGAATGCTTCGAACGGCGAGGTCGTGATGACACCGCCAAAATCAAAAATCACCGCTGAATAGCGCAATTTGCCCTCCTGAAGGTCTGCGCCTTGGTGTAACGGAAAGCGAATGTCCGGCAACCCTGTGACTCTGCTCCAAATTTGACCCAAGTCATTGTAAGGCGCATTAGAGTGCGCGAGGGTGGGGCATCTCGAAAGACAGGAGGATCCCCATGCGCTCCATTCTTTGCCCGATCGACAGATCAGATACGCTTGATGATCGCGTAGAAACCGCGCTTGCGCTGGCGCGTGCCACCGGCGGCCACGTAACCTTTCAAATCGCTACGCCGTTTGCGCAAATGACCGTGTGGGAGCCGTTTGGCGGCGCGGCCATATCTGCCGTTGCCATTAACGAGGCTCGCGAACTGGATGACAAGCTTGCCCGTGAACTGGATGCGCGCCTTGCCAGACAGGACGTGCAGTTCGACATAACGATTGATGATCAGGGCCGGGTCGAGGCTGCGGCGAGCGCTGCACGTTTCGCCGATGTGCTGGTGGCAACGCTGGATGATCCTGCGCTTGAAGAAATTGTCCTGTCCTTGCGTGCACCGGTCCTTGCTGTGCCGCGCGGGATGCCGATGCTGGTGTTTGACGGGCCGGTTCTGGTGGCATGGGACGGCGGCCATGAATCCGCCAATGCCTTGCGCGCTGCTTTGCCTTTGCTGGGAAAAGCAGGTCCGGTGCATTTGCTGACCGTGCGCGAAAAGGACGGCAGTTTTCCGGCTTCGGATGCTGCCTCCTATCTTTCACGCCACGGCATCCATGCCCAATCGCACGAACGCGATCACAACGGCTCTATTGCTTCCACAATTGAACAATGCGCGCGTGATGTGGGCGCCGGGCTGATTGTAATGGGCCTGTTCGGCCACAGCCGCTTGCGCGAACTGCTGATGGGCGGTGTATCGCGCGAAATGCTGGACCATTCAAAAATCCCGTTGCTGCTGGCGCACTAGGATCAGCCTGATGGTCGAATCGGTACGGGCTGCAACGGCCCGGAAGCGCGCGACGTTTATCGCCTATCGGATTTCGCAGTCGCAACATCGCTGTATGCAACCTATTTTCTCAATCGATTGTCAATAAATCGGTACCGTATCGTTTCGCTTGAAACAACATGATAAACCATGAATTACCGTACTTTAAGGACAAAATTGCAAAAAATGCAATTATCATTGCTGATTTCGCATTTGCACAATAATCGTACGTGAGTCATACCAAAATTGCCTTTCAGGCATCCTCTCCCAAAACTTTCCGGCCCGGCAGGCAACTGCCGGGCCATTTTTTTGGCCGCTCCAGAAGTGGCATAGCCGCCTGCCGCGCCTGGCTTCGCCGCTACCGCACTACCGTCAAAGCCCATAAAAAAGCGCAGGAGAGTTGCCCCTCCTGCGCCCTTTTCGTTTGTATGTGTGGCTGGATCAGAACTTCACACGTCCGCCGATGCGCAGGCCCCAGAACGAACCGCCACGGATATCCACGGCCTGATCTGGACGGGTCACCGTGCTGCCCGAGCGGTTCGAGTAGACGTACCGGGTACACGCAGGTGTTTCGCAGGCCACGTTGACCAGCGTGCCGAAGCCCGGGAAAGCTACCTGCCGGATCGCGCCCCAATCGGAATCAATCAGGTTCAGAGCATTTTCCAGATCGAGTGACAATTCCATCTTGCCGCCAAGTACGAACGGAACCTCCTGACGGAAGGACAAGTCCAGCTTGTTATAGCGTGGTGTCTTGCCGATGTTCTTGGGGGCGATCTGGCCTTGGTATTCGTTCAATTCTGAGTTTTGGACGATCTGCTGGAACCCGGCAAAATCAAAGCCCGCTGCATAAGTCACGCGGCTGTCTGCTGTGGCCGATGAAACGTTGGGCACGTACAGCAGATAGCGATTGTTGGTTGTCGGGTTGCCTGTGGCCGATTGGTTCACCCCGAAAATTGACGAGCGCAGGTTACCTGACAGTGCATCAGCGAAAGTATAGCTGAAGCGCTGGCCCGACTGAGAGCTGAAGAACATTTCAAAGCGGGTGTTATTGTCGCCAAACAACTTTGCGTCATAGCTTGCCATCAGGCGGAAGGTGTTGTCCCGCTGATAGTTTGAAATGCCAAATGCAGCATTGTTGGGATCTTCACCGACGACGGCTTGGCTATAGTTCGAAAACGCGACAGATGATGTGCCAGGGTTCAAATCTTTGGCGCGTTGGAACGTATAGTTACCGCCAATGCGGAAGCCGCTGTCCCAGCTCTTGTCAAACCGGGCCACCACATTCCAGCTGTGTCCAAGCGTGGTGTTGGTAAGCAGGATATCGGTGTTGGTTGTGGTGCCCTGTCCCGGGAACACGCTGTAACGCAGGCGGCCATCAGGCAGAACGCCGGTCGCCACCGAACGCAAGTCGACCCATGTCAGGCCATTGCGGACCTTTGAGTAGACTGCATCCACGCCAAAGTTCCAGTCATCGCCCAGGAACCCCAGATCGGCCGCATATTCTGCGGTTCCCGATATGCGCCATTGCGACGGGGGCTTGAAGTTCGGATCAAGTGCGTTGGTGGGCGATGCCGAAGCTCCGGTTGTGCGGATTGCGTCGATCAGTGCCTGGGGTACGCCTGAGCCACCGCTGACATTGTTAAGCGCAGCCGCACCGATTGCATTTTGTGCAGATGCGCTCAACCCTGCGATGCCTGAAACTGTATAAGTATCAGGTGCGCCATTGACGCCCGGTACGCGGCGGACTTGTGCCCGACCAAGTGTTGGTCCGGGGTTCGAGTAATTGTTCGAAATCCAGACGTTAGGATTGCCGCCACCAAAGATGCCAGCCGACCCCCGAATGGTCAGGCGGTCGGTTGCTTTCCAGTTGAGGCCGAAACGTGGCTGGAACAGTTGACGACCGTTAAGCGAAGCCGTGTTCGAAAAACCGAAGCGGTCGCTGAACGCGGTGTTGTTGAACGGGCGATCTGGCGTGTCGAACAAATCCCAACGGAAACCGGCAGTTATCGTGAGGTTGTCGGATACGTCGACGGTATCTTGCATACCGAATGTCCAGCTGTTGTTTTCAAACGCCGCTGTGACCGTATCGATGCCGCCACGCAAAGGCACGGCATAGTCGAGTTCGTTTGCACGACGGGCCTGTAAGTCTGCGACTGAATCGAAGTACCATGCGCCCGATACGCGCTGGGCAAACAGGTTGCGAACGTCTTGCTGGCGTCGTTCGGCAATCCATTTCACCGTATGGTTGCCCAATTGCAGGCTGGCCTGGAATTCGATGTTCAACGATTGCGAGGCAAGCTCGTTGGCCTGACGGCTTACGTCAGGCCCGAAGGTCAATTGACGCGTGCCTGACGGGCAGGCCAGTGGCAGCGTGGTTGAGGTGGCGTCAAGGCATGTACGGAATTCACCGAAGGTTGCTTCGCCAAACGGCTGCTGCAAGCGTACGTAATCTGCATAGGATACGCGCAACTGGGTTGAGAAGCTGTCAGTCCACTGATCGTTCAGCTGGAAAATGCCGAAGTGGTTGATAGCGCCTTGATTATAGTTGTTTGATTGCAGCGCAAAGTTCGGATTTGTGGCGTTCAGCTGGTTCGTGCCTGTTTGACCGGCAAGAATGTTGCCTTTGTTATAGATGTACGTCGCTGCGGCGCGGTGGCCGTCGGCAATGTTCCAGTCGATCTTGGCAACGACTTTGTCATCGCTTTCCGGAACCGATGTTGCAGCACCAAGGGCATCGAAGTCATAGGCTGTATCCGCGATGCCTTGGATCTGCGCGATCTGGGCATCGGTAATGCCAAGGTTGGCAGGTGAAATGGCCGTAGGGACGACGTCGCGAAGGCGCTCATACGTTACTGCGAAGAACAGTTTGTCCTTGATGATCGGGCCTGTCAGCTGTGCTGTATAAACCTTGGAATCAAATGAACCTGTGCGGGTTACGCCGCGTGCTGTCTTTCCGCGAAGGCTGTCATCCTGATAATAGAACCCAGCCAAGCCCGAAAAGCGGTTGCCCCCGGACTTCAATTGGGTGTTAATTGCGCCGCCCTGGAAAAAGCCCTGTTGAATGTCGACAGGAGCAACCTCGACCGAAAACTCGCCGATGGCATCAAGCGGAACCGGACCGCGCGTTGAAACAAGACCACCGGATTCAAGACCGAAGGGGTCGCCAAATGCAACACCGTCAACGGTGAAACGGTTGAGGCGATTGTTCTGTCCGGCAATTGAAATTGCCCCGCCATTGGTTGAATCCAGATTGACCAGCGGGTCGCGAGCAGCAAGGTTGCGGATGTCGCGGTTAACCGTTGCAACACCTGCAATTTCCTGCGCGGTCAAAACAGATGCGGCACCTGAACCAAGCACCGCAGAGTTCTTGATCGCGGACGCGGTCACCACAATGACCGACTGGCTCTGCAGGGTAATGGGCAAGCGGAAAGGCTGACCGGCTTGCAAATATATGTCAGTAACTGACGACTGTTCAAAACCGTCTGCCAATACTTCAACCGTGACTGGTCCGCCAAGGCGGAGGCCGCTGATGCTGAAGCCGCCATCTGCATCAGTTGTTGTGCTGCTGGTCGTGCCGGAGGGGGTGTGGATGACACGGACTTGCGCGCCGCTGACCGGACCTGTGTCCGCCGTCACGGTGCCGCGCACGGACGAAGACGTTTCCTGCGCGTAGGCTGGTGTAGCAATGGCTGTGGCGAGCGTCAGACTGGCTGCACTGGCTGCCAGAAGGAATCTGATTTGCATGTTTGGACCCCGTATGTGCGCCCAGGGGACGCGGTTGTGGCGGGGACAGCCCCCGGGGAATCACCCCGCGCGCCACCCCATCGCAGGCGGCCTTAACCGCCCGAGCGCGCCCTCAAAACCGGTCGCAAATGACACTGGAATGACGATGTTGCGACAACATGACACGGCCCATCGCGGGTGCGTAATGGACTTGCGATTATGGTTGCAATCGTAAACATAAAAGTATGCAAAACGCAGCAAATCAGCAATGAATGGAAATTAGTGGCATTCCCGCAACAGCGAAGAAAAATTGCTGCAGCGCAAGAAATGCGTTCAGGCAGCGGCCTGTTTTGCCGATCCGATCTCTGCGCAGATGAACCAGCGCTGGTCCTGTTCAAGCCCGATGGCGGTCAGCCGGCCGGAGGCAAATGCGCCGGTATCAATGCCGATGCGGTTGGGGCAGACCACTGGCGCATCGGCGATGGTGTGCCCGTGAACAACGACGTGCCCGTGCGGGGCTGTATGGTCGAGAAATTCCTGGCGGATCCACCGTAGGTCAGCCACGGCTTGCTGATCAAGCGGTACGCCCGGACGAATGCCCGCATGAACAAACAGATAGTCGCCGCAAACGATCTGGTTTTCCATTGCCTGCATGAAAGCGATATGTTCTGCCGGCACCAATTGGTTCATCCGAGCGCGCAAGGTGGCCAGCGTGGCCTGTGCATATTCCTCAAACGTAAGACCATAGCTGAACAGGGTTTCCTTGCCGCCGTGGCGCAGGAAATGGCGCAAGGTTTCGTCATCATCCAGGCTTTTGAGCATCATCTCTTCGTGATTGCCGGCAATCACGCGTAGATTGTGGTCTTTTGCCAAGCTGATCACGCGATCGACCACACCACAGCTGTCAGGGCCGCGATCAACCAGATCACCCAGAAGCACAAGCTGTGTATCGGCAGGGCCGCGCGCTGCATTGTCAGCCGAGATCGAGGCGAGCAGATGATCGAACAGCTCAAGCCGCCCGTGAATGTCGCCGATGGCATATACGCGCTGTCCGGCCGGCACGCAGGCGGGCAGCTCCTCGGGCTGGTCTTGCGTTGCTGAAAACAGGGCGCGGAGCTTGGCGAACATGGAACCTCGTCTAGCGCGGGGTATGGTTTGCCGCTGTGAGCAATAACACCCCGCTGTCGCTATGGTTTCCTAAGTCGAAAGTGTTAACGTAAATAGAAGTCGATCGTCGTGACCACGCGCACCTTCTTGTAAGGGGTGTCCGAGACGCCCCAACCGCCGCCGCCATCGCCATCGCGTGCGGTGATTTCGAAGTACCCCTGCGTTGCGGTCTTGATCCCTTCCACCGAAACACCGCTGTCGCGCGCGAATTGTTCGGCGGCAGCGCGGGCGTCCTTGGTTGGGGCGGCGACCATCGCGGGTTTGATCGTGTTCAGCTTGGTGAAGGTATAGGCCATGCCCGATCCTTCCTCCAGCATCACGCCACGCCGCACCAGATCGAATTGACGCTTTACCGCCTTTTGTGCGCGGTCAATGTCTGTTGTCCGCAATGTCATGCGCTGGCGCACGGTAAAGCTGGCCACGCCGTTGTTATTGAACGTCTGCACGTTGACCCCGGTCGGTTGCAGCGCATCGGCAGGAAAGCCGAGTTCGGCAAAGAAAGCGCGGATTGACTGGCTGTCGCGGTCGACGCTGGCCTGCGCGCTGGCCATGTCGCCTGCGGTGGCTGAATAGGCCAGCGTCCATGTGGCCAGATTGGCGGTCACTTCGCGTTCGGCAAGGCCTCGCACGGTAACGGCCCGGTCAGCCACTTTGGCGCGGCGAAAGCCATCGCCCACAAACCACCCCCCAAGCACCAGACCTGCCGCCAGAATGCCGACTGGCAAAAGGCCCATCGGCGCGCGGGTCAAAAAGCTGGCGCGTCGCGCTTGGGGGCTGGCGGAATCGTTGCTATCCTGATCGCTCATCGTCATTTCCCATCAGCTTTTGTGCTGCGATGAATTGTGCGATTATATCGATGAACCGATTTTGAACGGACGTAGCCGCTCGTGACCAAATTTCTCCACACTATGATCCGTGTAAGCGATCCCGATGCCACCATAGCGTTTTTCAGGCTGATCGGGCTTGACGAAGTGCGCCGCTTTTCCAGCGAGCAAGGGCGCTTTACGCTGATCTTTCTGGCCGCGCCGGGACAGGAGGGCGTTGCAGAGGTTGAACTGACGTACAATTGGCCACCCGCCGACGGCACCCCTGCCGAGGTTTACACAGGCGGCCGCAATTTTGGCCACCTGGCCTATCGCGTCGATAATATCTACGAGACGTGCCAGCGCATTCTCGATGCCGGCCATATCGTTCACCGCCCGCCGCGCGAGGGCCACATGGCCTTTGTCAAAACGCCGGATGGTATCTCGATCGAACTGCTGCAGGATGGCCACCTGCCGCCTGCCGAACCATGGGTGAGCATGGAAAACACCGGAAGCTGGTAGGCCCGAGGCAAAGGTTGACGAATCCGCCGCGATCATGCGACAGGCCAATCCACCTTGTCAAAGGCAGGCAAAGTGCGCGGGTGTAGCTCAATGGTAGAGCAGCAGCTTCCCAAGGTTAGAAAACAACGCGTTTCTGCGGGTTTCAGCCACCAAAACCTTCCAACATTTTGCAAGCTTGGCAATAATGTTGGAAGGGTTTTTCCTTCTAAGGATTGCACAGGGGCGGCCTCTCATAGACGCACACTGCCCCTGTCTTCACCCCTTCAACCGATTAGCATACAGCGGCCTGTCGCATGGCTCCTGGATCAACTCAAACCAGCCATAATGCCCAGACCGTGCTATCCGAAACGATCCAACCTTGGCCCTGAGATTGTGCATCGTCTGGTATATCGCCGGATATGCAGCTTCCGGTTCATCGTCAGGCAGGGGCCAGACTGCTTCGATTAAATTAAGAATGTTAGTCGG
>JADYXV010000082.1 GCA_020853995.1 Novosphingobium sp. | reverse complement strand
GGATTGATCAGCGAATACAATTCCCCCACCAAGATCGGCGCGCGCAATCTCTGGTCGGTCCTGACCAATCAGGCCACGCTCTATGGCTATCTGATCATGGACTACGCCCCGCGCTTTGCCGAAGGGGATGCGGTTATGGCTGAATGGATGGCACAAGGGAAACTGCGCATCGATGAAGACGTGCAGGAAGGCCTTGAAAACGCCTATGCCATTTTCATGCGCCTGTTCACCGGTGCAAACACCGGCAAGCTGGTGCTGAAAATCGCCGATGGCCTTTGAACCGATGGCTGGCCGGCTAAGCGGTCGCCGCGCTATTGTCACCGGCGCGGCGTCGGGCATTGGCGCGGCCACGGCGGCACGGTTGCGCGCAGATGGCGCACAAGTGTTTACCGCCGATGCAGCCGACGGCGTTGATTTCGTGGCGGACCTGACCGGCACAGACACGAATGCTAGGCTGGTCGAAGCTGCCGTCGCCGCGATGGGCGGGCTGGATACGCTGGTGCCCTGCGCTGGCATCAGCGCCTTCCACCCGCTTGAAGGGCACGACGATGCCTATTTTGCGCGGGTACTGGAAGTGAACGTGATGACCGTGTTCCGCCTGGTGCGCGATGCAGTGCCGCACCTGAAGGCAGCGGGCAAAGGACGCATCGTCACCATCGGCTCCACCACATCCAGCCACGGCGACGAAGGGCTATGCGCCTATTCCGCGTCCAAGCACGCAGTGCTGGGCTTTACCAAATCTGCCGCCGCTGAACTCGGCCCGTTCGGCATCACCGTAAACTGCGTGCAGCCAGGCGCCATTGCCACCGCGATGACCGCGCCCGCATTCGAACAGATGCCCGAATTCAGAACCTTCTGGGAAAACAAGGCCCCGTTGCGCCGGTTGGGACAGCCCGAAGACATCGCCGATGTCATTGCATTCCTGTGCAGCGATGATGCGCGCTTCATGTCCGGCCACGGCGTCTGGGTGGATGGCGGCGCGATGGTGCGGCACTGATCCGATCCCCCTTCCGGCACCGCGGAAGGGGGCATCGATACCACGCCTACCCCTTCATGACCGGCACAGGGGTCTGCCCCGTTTCATCAAGGTAATAGGCCACCCATTTGTGGAAGAACTGGTTGCCCGGTTCGTTGCGCCCGAATGTCTGGTGCGTCATCGCGCCTGATTCCAGCCCGTTCTGCACTTTCAGGCCAAGGAAATAATCCTCTTCTTCCACCACATCGAAGAAGAAATCACACATCTTGTCCAACTGTTCCAGCGCCTCCGGCGTCTCGGGTTTTACAGGGAAGATGTAATTCATCACAGTGGTATTCCGGTTGGCATCCGGTCCCGGGAACAGCTGCGCCAGCTGCCCCATTTCGGGCGCAAGGAAGAAGCTCATGTTGGGAAACAGCATGCGGATGAAATCATAGCCGTTGTTTTCCTGATGTCCCCATTGCTCGCACGGCAGGTCTTTCAGGCGGGTGATCGAATTTTGCGGAAAGCCCAGCCGGATGTGCGGGCCGAACCCTTCGTAACTGGCGCGATTGGAAGGACTGCGCGTTGCAACCGTATTGGTGTGCGCGGCCTGAAAGTGATAGCCTTCAAGATAGCCGTCATAGGCAACTTTCCAGTTCGCCCCCTTCATCGCCTTGCTCTTGTGGAAATACCACGTTTCCAGCTTCAACGCGGCAAAGTCTTCGTACATGCCGCCCATCCATTCCACCGCATTGATCGGCAGACCGGGCGTCAGAATGACAAAGATCAGCCCCGCTGCCTCATCGCACGGCAGTTCCGTAAGGTGCAGTGTCGAACGGTCGGGATCGCCGAAAGTTGTGGCCTCGGCAATGCCGATCAGCTTGCCGTCATTGGCATATGTCCAGCCGTGGTACTGGCAGGCAAAGCGCGCGCAATTGCCCTTGCCCTCTGCTGCCAGATGCATGGCGCGGTGCTTGCACACATTCAGGAACGCGCGCGCCTTTCCATCCTTGCCGCGCGTTATCAGCACCGGTTTGCCCATCACGTCCATTGCTTTGTAATCATTGGGCTTTGGCAATTCGATAGTCAGCGCCAGCATCAGCGGAAGCCGCTTGAAGATGCGCTCGATCTCGCGGTTGAAGCGGCCTTCATCCAGATAATCGGCCACCGGCACGCGCATGATGTCAGACGCCTGATCGGTCGTCCTGGTTTCGACAAAGTGCAGCATCCGTTCGGCGGCATTGGCGTATTTATCGTAAAGTCCGGTCATGGCGTGGCCCTCAAGCGTTCAAATAGCGGTCAAGCGTCTGGTGCATGTGGCGGATGCGCACTTCCTGATAGTCGGCGAGTTCGACGGCCTGATTTTTGGAAGCCTTCAGCCCTTCGTGGCACAGTTCCATGTTCTCGCTGTCCTGATCCAGCACCGCGCCCAGCACGCCCAGTTCGGGCGCATCGGCCCAGATCTGGTCATCGCAAAGCATGTGCATCGGCACGCCTGCGGGGCGCGGTTCACCCTGCGGTACGCGGGCGATGACGCGCACTTCCATCAGGCATTTGTCCTGATCGGGCCAAGGCCGCCAGCGATAGACGATGTTGGGCATGAACCCGCCCCACGGCGCAAAGTTGGGGAACACGTTGTAAACCAGCG
>JADYXV010000081.1 GCA_020853995.1 Novosphingobium sp. | reverse complement strand
TCGGCCCGCATGCTGGAACGCGTGACCGAAGCCGCATTCGGCCAACGCCGCAAAATGCTGCGCCAATCGCTGAAGGGCCTGCCCGGCGCGATTGATGCTTTGGAAGTGCTGGGCATCGACAGCCAGCGCCGCGCCGAAACTTTGGATGTTGCCGAATTTGTCAGCATTGCGCGGGTACTGACGAAGTAGAATTGTTTCGCGCAGAGGCGCAAAGTTCCGCAGAGATTTACGGACGAGCCGCAGGCCGCATTTTTATCATTGCAACGCATCGCAAGCTCAAAAGCGGCTTTGCTTCACACTCTCGGTCTCTGCGGAACTCTGCGCCTTTGCGCGAAATAGAAAGGGCGAGCTTTGAAGCCCGCCCTTTCCCAATATTAGGCCAGCTCAGCCACTTTCGCCACAGCCGCCTTTTTCTTCGAACGCCACGCGTGCAGCAGCGGTTCGGTATAGCCGTTGGGCTGTTCCACCCCGTTGAACACCAGATCGCAGGCCGCGCGGAAGGCGAAGCTGTCTTCCCAGTTTCCGGCCATCGGTTCATACAGCGGATCGCCCGCGTTTTGCGCATCAACCTTGGCCGCCATGCGCTTCAGGCTGTCCATCACTTGTGCGTTGGTGGCCACGCCATGCAGCAACCAGTTGGCCATGTGCTGGCTGGAAATGCGCAGCGTCGCGCGGTCCTCCATCAGGCCCACGTCATTGATATCGGGCACTTTTGAACAACCTACGCCTTGATCGATCCAGCGCACGACATAGCCCAGCAGGCCTTGCGCGTTGTTGTCCAGTTCTTCGCGCACTTCGTCTTCGGACCAGTTCGTGCCGTCAGCCAGCGGGATCGCCAGCAGCGCATCAAGATCGGGTGTGCGTTCTGCCAGCACCGACTTCTGCACATCGAACACATCAACCTGATGATAGTGCATCGCGTGCAAGGTTGCCGCCGTGGGCGATGGAACCCACGCCGTATTCGCGCCGGTACGGGGATGCGCGATCTTCTGTTCCATCATGTCGTGCATCATATCGGGCGCGGCCCACATGCCCTTGCCGATTTGCGCCTTGCCCGAAAAACCTTGGGCCAAACCGATGCAGACATTGCGTTTTTCATAGGCCGCAATCCAGCCCGAACCCTTGATCGCGCCCTTGCGGATCATCGCGCCGGCCTGCATCGAGGTGTGGATTTCATCACCCGTCCGGTCAAGGAAGCCGGTGTTGATGAACACGATACGGTCCCGCACTGCCTTGATGCAGGCGGCCAGATTGGCCGATGTCCGCCGCTCTTCATCCATCACGCCCACCTTCACGGTGTGGCGCTCAAGCCCCAGCAAGTCCTCGACCGCGTTGAACAGGTCGTTGGTAAAGGCAACTTCTTCCGGCCCGTGCATCTTGGGCTTCACGATATAGATGCTGCCCTTGCGGCTGTTGCGCAACGGCCCCAGTTCCTTCACATCGTGCATGCCGATGGCCGAAGTGATCACCGCGTCCATGACGCCTTCGGGAATTTCGCTGCCATCAGCCAGCAGGATCGCCGGATTGGTCATCAGATGGCCAACATTGCGCACAAACAGCAAGCTGCGCCCCGGCAACGTCAGCGTTGCTCCATCGGGCGCCGTCCAGGTCCGGTCAGCCTCCAGCTTGCGGCTCATGGTCTTGCCGCCCTTTTCGAAGCGCGCCTCCAGATCGCCGCGCATCAGGCCCAGCCAGTTGCGATAGGCCAGCAACTTGTCTTCGGCATCCACAGCCGCCACGGAATCTTCCAGATCGACAATCGCCGTCAGCGCGGATTCCATC
Organism: Novosphingobium sp.; assembly: GCA_020853995.1. Classification (GTDB taxonomy): domain Bacteria; phylum Pseudomonadota; class Alphaproteobacteria; order Sphingomonadales; family Sphingomonadaceae; genus Novosphingobium. The sequence goes on along the minus strand of JADYXV010000081.1, from coordinate 4,943 downwards.
ACGATATCGGCAATACCCGCCTTGTCGTCCTTGCCCACCGGATGCGTGCGGTCCAACACCACTTCGGCATGAAGGCCATTGTTGCGCAGCAGGATGCTACCGGGCTTTTGCCCCGCAAACTGACCTGCATCGGCTAATGGCGGCACGCCTTCACCATCCCAGTCATTCCAGCCCATCCCTGTCAGCGGGAACGTATGGTCAAGGAACACACGGCCAGCACGAACGACCGCCGCACCGCGATCAGCGTCATAACCGCCGCCGCGCGCAGGCGGTGCATCCAGCGCATCGGTGCCGTACCACGCATCATAAAGGCTGCCCCACCGCGCATTGGCGGCATTCAGAACGAAGCGATCATTCAGCACCGGAACAACCAGTTGCGGCCCTGCCATCGTGGCAATTTCAGGGTCGACGTTCTGCGTACCGATTGCGAACCCCTCAGGCTCGGCCACCAGATAACCGATTTCGGTCAGGAAAGCGCGGTATTCGCCCATATCCACCGGCTTGCCCTTGCGGTCACGGTGCCAGGCATCAATCGTTGCCTGCAAGCTGTCACGCTTTGCCAGAAGCGCACGGTTTACCGGGGTGAACTGCCCGACCAGCACGGCAAAGCCCTGCCAAAAGGCATTGGCATCAAGCCCGAGTGGGCCAAGCACTTCGCTGTCGATAAACCGGCTAAGCTGCGCGTCAACTTTAAGACCGCTACGCTCGATACGTTCGTTCATTTCACCCATTTCCATTCGCTCATGTCAACGGCCACGCCCAACAGGACATGCGCCGAATCTGAAGAACCTGGGGAGGAACATCCCAGCCTATGCATCACTGCAATGTGTTTTGCAATGACATGGGCAGGAGATCGCCAAAGGACATAGCACTTCACCCCGCCCCAATGACGCGCTACGAAGGTTACAGATGCAACAGCTTTCCGCCACAGAACACGGCCTGATCGCCGCAATTGACGCCGCCGCGATGCTGGCCCGCGTCGAACGGTGGTGCGCCATCAATACCGGCACCGGCAACCTTCCCGGCCTCGCCCGCCAGTGGGATCTTCTGGCCGATGCATTTTCTGCCTTGCCGGGCATAGTGCGCGAGGTCGAACCCGCAGCCGTCACTGCAATCGCGGTAGACGGAAGCGAGGTGCAAACGGCCAATGGCGCGCATCTGCTCCTGTCCGTCCGGCCCGATGCACCGCGCCGCTATCTGCTGACGGGCCATATGGACACGGTATTTGCGCCCACGCACCCGTTCCAGACATTGACATGGCTGGATAGCGAAACCCTGAACGGACCCGGCGTGGCCGATATGAAAGGCGGCATCGCCGTAATCCTTGCCGCACTCACCGCATTCGAAGCCAGCCCCGCAGCCGCTCAAGTCGGCTATGACGTGCTGATCAATGCAGACGAGGAAACCGGCAGCTTGTCATCGGCTGCGCTCATCGTCGAACTGGCATCGGGCAAAGCCGCAGCGCTGACCTATGAACCCTCGGCCCTGCCAGATGGCACATTGGCAGGAGAGCGCCCCGGCAGCGGCAATTACAGCGCCGTCATCACCGGCCGTAGTGCCCATGCCGGACGCAATCCGCAGGACGGGCGCAACGCCATCCTTGCAGCGGCTGATCTTGCCCTGCGCCTGAAAGCGCTTGAAGAACCGGGCCTTACCGTCAATCCTGCCAGAATCGATGGCGGCAGCGCCAACAATGTCGTGCCCGATCATGCCGTGCTACGCTTTAATGTGCGCCCGCGCCTACCCGAAATGGCGCAAGCTTTCGCAGCGGCCCTGCGCGAAGCTGTGCGCGTGATCGAAAAGCTGCATGATGTCTCCATCCACCTCCACGGCGGCGTGTCCCGCCCGCCCAAACCCTTGACGGCTAAGGCCGAAGCCCTGTTCGGTCTGGTGCGCGAATGCGGGCAGGCGCTGGGCCAGCCCATCCGCTGGCAGGCATCGGGCGGAGTGTGCGACGGCAACAACATTGCCGCATGCGGGGTGCCTGTTGTCGATACAATGGGCGTGCGCGGGGGCGCAATCCATTCGGATCAGGAATACCTGATCGTGCCGTCCTTGGCAGAACGTGCCGCATTATCGGCGCTGGTTCTGCACCGGCTATCTGGGGGAAGCTGATGACATTCCGTATTCGCGCCGCGCGCGCCAGTGATCTGCAACCGCTGTATGAAATGGCCAAGCTTACCGGCGGCGGCTTCACCAATCTGCCCGCAGACCGCAAATCGCTAACCACCAAGCTTGAGCGCGCCTGCCAGGCCTATGGCAACAAGGAAGATGGCGATCCGCAAAATCTGAAAGATGAACTGTTCGTGCTGGTGCTGGAAGACAGCGTCACCGGCGAAGTGCGCGGAACGTGCCAGATCTTTACCAGCGTGGGGCGGCAGTGGCCGTTCTATTCCTATCGCAAGGCCACGCTGACCCAGCATTCCAAGGAACTGAACCGCACCTTTCGCGCCGAGATGCTGGGCCTTGTCACCGATCTTGAAGGATCAAGCGAGGTAGGCGGCCTGTTCCTCCACCCGTCAGAGCGCGCGGGGGGCCTTGGCATGTTGCTGGCGCGCAGCCGCTATCTGTTCATCGCAATGCATCGCCAACGCTTTGCCGACAAGATCCTCGCTGAACTGCGCGGCGCCATTGATGAACGCGGGGGATCTCCGTTCTGGGATGGCGTTGCGGGCCGGTTTTTCGGCATGAGCTTTCAGGAAGCGGACTATTTCAACGCGATCAACGGCAACCAGTTCATTGCCGATCTGATGCCCAAGCACCCTGTCTATATCGCGATGCTGCCCGAAAGCGCGCGCAGTGCCATCGGCCTGCCCCACCCATCAGGCCGCGCCGCCATGCGCATGCTTGAGGACGAAGGCTTTTCGTATGAAGGCTATGTCGATATTTTCGACGGCGGCCCCACCATGACTGCGCACACAGACCGCGTTCGTTCCATCTGCGAGGCGCAAACCACGGTCGTCACGCACGTTCGCGCGCCTGAACGCGATGGCGGAACAATCAAAGCCCTCGTCGCAACCGGACGCCTTGCCGATTACCGCTGCACTTTTGCCGAAGTTGCCATTACGCCCGACGGCCTTGTGCTTGATCCGGTGGCCGCTGCGGCGCTGGACGTCTCGGCAGGCGATATGGTCTGGCACGTCCCGCGATAAACGCACCCCACCCTGATTTTGGAAATGGTTCATGCCGATCGTTGAAATGAACTTCGATGGCCTTGTTGGCCCAAGCCACAATTACGCGGGCCTCAGCCTTGGCAATCTGGCTTCGGCAAGTCATGCGGGCGAGGCATCCTATCCGCGCGCTGCCGCCCTGCAAGGCATTGCCAAGATGCGCCACAATATGGGCCTTGGTCTGGTGCAGGGCCTGTTTGCGCCCCTGCCCCGCCCCAACCCCGTGCTGCTGGACGCCTTGGGCCTGAACGCGATTGACGAGGCCGACCCGGCGCAGCGCCGCTTGCGCGCTGCGGCGTGGTCTGCCTCGTCCATGTGGACCGCCAATGCCGCCACGGTCAGCCCCGCGCCCGATACGGCCGACGGGCGCTGCCACCTTACCGCCGCCAACCTTGTCACCATGCCGCACCGGTCGCAGGAATGGCCGGACACCGTGCGCCAGTTGCGTCTGGCCTTTGCCGACACCGCCCATTTTGCCGTGCACGATGCCGTGCCGGCATGCTTTGGCGATGAAGGCGCGGCCAATCACATGCGAATGTGTGTGGCCCATGATGCCCCCGGCCTTGAACTTTTCGTCTATGGCAAGACCGGCGGTGCATTCCCTGCCCGCCAGCACGAACAGGCGAGCCGCGCCGTCGCCCGCTTGCACGGTCTTGATCCGGCACGATGCCTGTTCATCGAACAGTCGGGCGAAGCCATCGCCGCAGGGGCATTCCACAACGATGTCGTTGCGGTTGCCAATGAACGCGTCCTGTTCACGCACGAACAGGCGTTCGCCGATCCAGAAGGCACCTATGCGGCAATCCGGACAAAGTTGCCGCAAGCAGAAATCGTCGTCGTGCCCGCCTCGGCGGTAAGCTTGGCGGATGCTATCCAAAGTTATCTGTTCAATGCGCAACTGCTCACCCTGCCAACCGGCGAAATGGGCCTCGTCATTCCGCTCGAAGCATGGGAAATGCCCTCGGTGCGAAGCTGGCTTGATGGCATGCTGGCATCCAACGGCCCCATCCGCCGCGTCCTGCCGGTGGATGTGCGTCAATCGATGGCCAATGGCGGTGGCCCTGCCTGTCTGCGGCTGCGCGTTGTTGCTGATCCTGCAACGATTGACCCGCGTTTCCTGCTGGATGAAGCCAAAGCTGCGCTGGTGGAACGCGTTGTCGCCGCGCACTGGCCAGAACAGATCGACCCTGCGGATCTTGGCTCACCAGCCTTGGCCGAAAGCGTGATCACGGCCCGCGCTGCGCTGCTGAATGCGTTGAATCTGGGGGAACTTTCCTGATCGTTGCGCCTAGCCAATGGACATCCCCTGTCGCTGCAATTTACAGTGAACGAAAGTTTAACAAGCCATAATCCAGCAAAACAGGGAATGGCACGATGATTGCAGAGCTTATTGGCAAAAGAGGATCAGTACCCCGAATGCTAAACAAGATCGCCCGCCTGTTCACCATCAAAACCCGCTTCGAGGCGTTTGCGATCATCTATGCGCTGTCGCTGGGCGCGGTTGAACGCGGACAGGCCTACCTGACCCAATATCCCGGCTTTGGCGGACAGCTTTTGTTTGTCGCTGCCACCGGAGCCGTTTTCATCGGCGGGGCCAAGATACTGGATGCCGTACGCATGGAACGTGAAGCAGAACTCGAAGCCGCTACCACCGCGTCCTGAACGCCGCTCCTCCCAAAACGCAAGCCCGGTTACGCGGAGCTTGTCGAGGATGCCAGCTAAACGCCTGACCCTGAATGGAAATAGGGGAATGGAAATAGGGCGATTCTGTTG
>JADYXV010000080.1 GCA_020853995.1 Novosphingobium sp. | reverse complement strand
TACTCCCCACGCAACCGGACGCTTTACCTGCTGGCACATGGCAACCGCAAAGCCATCCTGTCCTGGGGATCATTCGTGACCGCGGGAAAATGGGTTTGGCGGCTTAAACACTGGATCGACCGCAGCTTTGTGCAGCGTTATCAATCGGCTGCTACAAAAATGAACGCCAAAGGCACGTGAGCCTTGCCCTTCGCTGCAAAACAGGCAGTTACCCGATCACATCCGGCAAGCCCAACGAAAGAGACCGCAGGTGAAGCGCATAATCATTGCCATCGTGTTTGTTCTGGCGATTGCGGCCTGGTTTCTGCTTGATCTGGGGCAATACCTGACGCTGGACATGCTCAAAGCGCAGCAGCGGCAGTTGGGCGCTTTTTATCAGGCAAAACCGCTTGCGGTTATCGCCGTTTTCTTCATCGGTTATGTCACGCTTACCGCGTTATCTGTGCCGGGTGCGGCCATCATGACACTGGCAGCAGGCGCTTTGTTTGGTGTTGTTACCGGCACGGTGCTGGTCTCGTTTGCCTCCAGCGTTGGCGCCACTCTGGCCTTCCTTGCCTCACGCTATGTTCTGCGAGACGGGGTTCAGGCAAGGTTTGGCGGTCGCCTGAAGCCGGTGAACGAAGGCATAGCGCGCGATGGTGCGTTCTATCTCTTTTCGTTGCGGCTGGTTCCTGTTTTCCCGTTCTTTGCCGTAAACCTGCTGATGGGCCTGACGCCAATCCGCACATGGACGTTCTACTGGGTCAGCCAGATCGGCATGCTTCTGGGTACTGTCGTTTACGTTAATGCCGGAACCCAGCTTGCCAGGATCAATAGCCTGGGCGACGTTGCATCCCCCGGCCTGATCGGCTCGTTCGCAGCGCTGGCGGCATTGCCGTGGATCGCGCGCTGGATCATGGGAATGATCCGGGCTCGCCGCATCTATGCGCGGTGGAAGCGCCCGCGACGGTTCGATCGGAACATGGTAGTGATCGGCGCCGGTGCTGCGGGACTGGTATCGTCACTGATCGCCGCCACGGTAAAAGCGCGCGTCACGCTGGTCGAAGCCAACAAGATGGGCGGTGATTGCCTCAATTACGGCTGTGTCCCATCCAAAGCCTTGATCAAAAGCGCCAAGGTTGCCCACGCCATGCGCCATGCCGATTCCTATGGACTGGCGCAGACGACACCACAGTTCCACTTTCGCGCGGTCATGGCCCGCATCCATGCCGTCATCGCCGCCATCGAACCCCATGATAGTGTCGAGCGTTATACCGGTCTTGGCGTCCATGTGTTGAATGGCCACGCCCGGATCATTGATCCCTGGACGGTTGAAATCGCCCGCAATGACGGCAAGGTTGAACAGCTTACGACCCGCGCCATCGTGATCGCGGCAGGCGCAGAGCCTGCTATCCCCGCTTTGCCCGGACTTGATGGCAGCGGATACCTCACCAGCGACACGCTTTGGGAAAGGTTCGCGCAATTGGACGAACTGCCGCGCCGGATTGCGGTTCTGGGCGGCGGGCCAATCGGATGCGAACTATCCCAGGCTTTCGCCCGGCTGGGGGCACAAGTCTTCCAGATCGAGCTTGGTCCCCGCATCATGCCGCGCGAGGATGATGACGTATCCGATCTGGCGCGCGCCGCCCTGACAGCTTCGGGTGTGACCGTCCTGACGGGTCACGAGGCCAGGCGCATCGAACACCGCGACGGTCAATACCATATTGTCCTTCACCACGGCGGACAGGACATCGAACTGCCTTATGATGCACTGATTGTCGCTGTGGGCCGCACGCCGCGGCTTTCGGGCTATGGCCTTGAAGACATTGGCATCGAAACCGACCGGACAGTGGTCACTGACGAATATCTTGCGACAATTTACCCCAACATCTTTGCAGCCGGCGATGTGGCAGGCCCATACCAGCTTACCCACGTGGCGGCGCATCAGGCGTGGTATGCCAGCGTCAATGCACTGTTCGGGCAATTCCGCAAATTCAAGGCCGATTACCGCGTCATACCGTGGACCACGTTCATCGATCCGGAGGTGGCCCGTGTTGGCCTGAATGAACGCGAGGCACGCGAACAGGGCATTGCGCACGAAGTGACCGTCTATCCCATGCACGAACTGGACCGGGCCATTGCCGAAAGCGCCACTCACGGCTTTGTCAAAGTCCTAACGCCGCCAGGCAAGGACCGGATACTTGGCGTTACCATCGTTGGCGATCATGCCGGAGAACTGCTGGCGGAATATGTGCTGGCCATGAAGCACGGCCTTGGCCTCAACAAGATATTGGGCACTATCCACACGTACCCGACAATGGCCGAAGCCAACAAATTTGCCGCTGGCGAGTGGAAGAAAAAGCATGCGCCGCAAACTTTGCTAAGACTGGTAGAGCGCTATCACACATGGCGGCGCGGCTGACGATCACTCCTCAAATTTCTGACATACTGCTGCACCGGAGACACCCTTTGCGCCCTTCCCGCCTGCTTTTTTCAACCAGCCTTGTGGCGGCCATGACCAATGCAGCCCCTGCTCTGGCACAACAGGCCGGAATCCAGATCGCACTTGTCGATTCCGCGAGCGGTGCGGCGGTCAGCAATACCGAGATCAGGATCGAGAACAGTGACATCGGCTATGCCCGCGTCTTGCGGTCTGATGCACAAGGTTTCGTGCGCCTCGAAGGGCTTACCACGGCCGGAACCTATCAGATCGCACCGCTCCCCGGTGGACGCTATAGCGCTGATGGCCAAGCGTCAGTCACGCTACGCTCGAACTTTACCAGCAGCGTGACCTTGCGCCTGTCCCCGGCTGGCAGCGGAGTGATCACTGTGACGGCAATGCGGGCCATCACGCGCCTCAACACCCTCAATGCCGAGGTTTCCGCTTCACTGGGCCGCGAGGAATTGGTCGCACTTCCCATCGAAGGGCGCGACGTGATCGGGGCGTTGATCCGCTTGCCGAACGTTGTGGCATCGACCGGCTTCTTCCCTGAAGCCCCATCGATTTCGATCAACGGATCGAACGGCCTTGATACCAACTATTTGCTCGACGGGCTGGACAACAACGAGAATTTTCTGGGCGGAATCAAGTTTCCCGTGCCGCTGGGCTTCACCCGTGAAGTCACTGTTCTGGCCAATTCCTACTCGGTTGCCTATGGCCGCACGCCCAACGGCGTGGTCAATTACACCTCGCCATCGGGCAG
>JADYXV010000079.1 GCA_020853995.1 Novosphingobium sp. | reverse complement strand
TTTGTGGTAAGACCGGCGCGATAAAAAAGGTGCGGGCAGGAAGATGACGAGGTGATCCCAGAACCTCGATCGCCTTCCTGCCCGCTTCCCCGAGGCCCCGCACGCGTGGGAGGTGGGCTGAGCCTTGGGAACTCGTCGATATGAGAAGCGATAGGCTCAGAAACGATAGGCTAGACCTGCGCTGACAACCCATGGATCAAGCGAATGCTTGGTGGTCAGCACTTCGGCGTTTCCCGCAAAGAAGTGCGCGGTCGTGTCCATGAAGTACTTCTTGGCATCCAGACTCAGGCCGAGGCCCTTGTCATTCAACGGAACGTCAACGCCTGCTTGCAGGGCAAAGCCCATATCGTTGGAAAAGCGCACTTTGGTAACGCCCAGCGGCACGATGCTGGAGCCGGGCTTTTCGCCGAAATACAGGAACATCGCCGGGCCAGCGCCAACGTAAGGCTTGATGCCACCTGGCATTGGCATATGATACTTGAGCGTCAGCGTAGCGGGCAGGACCAGCACGTGATCGACTATTTCTGTTGCTGCTGCCAAAGTGCCGGTGCCGCTGACGTGATGCTGGGTAAAGCAGCAGATCGTCTCGGCCGAGATGTTCGGCGTCACGAAGTATTCCACCGCAAGCGTCGGCACATAATTATCGTTAGCCTTGGTGTTAGCACCAACCGTCAGGTTCAGCGGATCGTTGGTAACCGCAACGATCTTGCCATCAGGCAGCACACCAGTGCCCAGCACCTTCACTTGCAACTTGCCGTCTGCTGAACCGGCAACAGCCGTCGCCGGAGCCAGAATGGCAGCAGCAATCAGGGCGGGCAGGGCGGCAGTCATCAGCTTTTTCATCGGTCTTGTCCTGCACCACGGCTGGTCTACCCCTCGTAGACCCAGACATTGTCCGTGGCTTGAAGCTGCTGATGCATCGCAGCGAATCGTCCGGCATTGACGAAGCGCAAAATTCCCGGTTTCCCATCTACGACCAAAGTATATGCCTGATTTCCGCCGATTTGATGTCGATCAATGTTCGCAGTCCCGGTTGGGTGCAGCGCGGCATCGACATCACTCATGGAAGGAAGGCTCCATGGAATCTGCTCTCAAACGCTCAGGGCTTTGGCTCGCAGGGCTTCTCATCGCCGTACTCGCCTGCGCTGCCGCGGTCGATACAGGCTTCGCTATCCATATGGGCATTGTCGGCTTCGCCTGCATCATCGGGCTGATCGTCACACTGCGCGGGCTCGACATGTCCCGCGCCATCCTTTCGCCTGATCAGGGGCGTTATGATGATGACGTGATCCGCTGGGGCGTTATCGCCACGGTGTTCTGGGGCATGGCCGGGTTCCTTGTGGGCTTGGTCATCGCGCTGCAACTGGCGCTGCCGGTCCTTAATCTAGGGCTGGAATGGACCGCATTCGGCAGGTTACGCCCGCTGCACACATCCGCTGTCATCTTCGCATTTGGAGGCAACGCGCTGATCGCCACGTCGTTCTACGTCGTGCAGCGTACTTGCCGGGCGAGGCTGGCCTTCCCCGGCCTCGCCCGTTTCGTGTTCTGGGGATACCAGCTGTTCATCGTGCTGGCCGCCACCGGCTATCTGCTCGGCATCACGCAGGCCAAGGAATACGCCGAGCCTGAATGGTACGTCGATATCTGGCTGACCATAGTTTGGGTCGCTTATCTGGCGGTCTTTGTCGGCACGATCATCAAGCGCACCGAGCCGCATATCTATGTGGCCAACTGGTTCTACCTGTCGTTCATCATTACCGTGGCGATGCTGCACATCGTCAATAACCTGAACTGGCCTGTCAGCTTTGTCGGCAGCCGCAGCTTCCCGGTTTTCGCAGGCGTCCAAGGTGCACTGGTGCAGTGGTGGTACGGCCATAATGCGGTCGGCTTCTTCCTCACCGCAGGCTTCCTGGCGATGATGTACTACTTCGTGCCCAAACAGGCTGAACGTCCGATCTTCTCCTATCGCTTGTCGATCATCCACTTCTGGGCGCTGATCTTTCTCTATATCTGGGCAGGTCCGCACCACCTTCACTACACCGCGCTGCCCGATTGGGCGCAGACGCTGGGCATGGTCTTTTCGGTCATGCTGTGGATGCCAAGCTGGGGCGGCATGATCAACGGCCTGATGACGCTGAACGGCGCATGGGACAAAGTCCGCACCGATCCGATCATCCGCATGATGGTGATGGCACTGGCGTTCTACGGCATGAGTACGTTCGAAGGCCCGATGATGTCGATCAAGTCGGTCAACAGCCTGTCGCACTATACCGATTGGACCATCGGCCACGTTCATTCCGGCGCTTTGGGCTGGAACGGCATGATCACTTTTGCCTGCGTCTATTACATGGTGCCGCGTCTTTGGGCCAAACCGCGCCTCTACAGCTTGCGCATGGTAAACTGGCACTTCTGGCTGGCGACAGTGGGCATCGTTTTCTACGCCTCGTCGATGTGGGTGGCAGGCATCACACAGGGCCTGATGTGGCGCGAATATGGCGCTGATGGATACCTGGTGAACAGCTTTGCCGAAACCGTGCTTGCGCTGAAGCCCATGTACTTCCTGCGCGCTTTTGGTGGCCTGTTGTTCCTCAGCGGTGCGGTGGTGATGACCGTTAACGTGTGGCGCACCATTCTTGGTCACCAACGTGACGAAGCACCGATGCGCGATGCCGCCTTCGATCCCGCAAAGGATCGCCCGATCGTCGCGGTTGCGGCCTGATCCAGATCTTTTCGGAGAATATCCCATGACCACAATCGTGGAACGCCACAAGAAACTGGAACGCAACGTCACCCTGCTGGGCCTTGCCGCCTTTGCAGCGGTGACGGTGGGCGGCATCGTAGAGATCGCGCCACTGTTCTGGATCGATAATACCATCGAAAAAGTGGAGGGTATGCGCCCTTACACTCCGCTCGAACAAGCCGGACGCGACATCTACATTCGCGAAGGCTGCTACAATTGCCACAGCCAGATGATCCGCCCGTTTCGCGACGAGGTCGAACGCTATGGCCATTACAGCCTCGCGGCGGAATCGATGTACGACCATCCTTTCCAGTGGGGATCAAAGCGGACCGGGCCTGATCTGGCGCGTGTCGGCAATCGCTATTCGGATGAATGGCACGTCCAGCATTTGAAAGATCCGCGCAGTCTGGTGCCGGAATCGATCATGCCGACATATGCCCATCTGGCCGAGCATGAGCTGAACGCAGGCGACATGACGGCGGAATTGCGCACGCTCTATCAAGTGGGCGTACCCTATAAGCCTGACGACATCGCCAAGGCTAATGACGATCTGGAAGTTCAGGCACAAGCCGATGGCGATGCGACTGATCTGAAGAAGCGTTACCCCAAAGCGCAAGCCCGCGATTTCGATGGTGATCCAAAGCGCCTGACCGAAATGGATGCGCTGGTTGCCTATCTGCAAATGCTGGGCACGCTGGTCGATGTGAACGCCCCTGCCGCGCAAGAAACGCTGGCCAAGGAGAAGGGCCGATGAGCACGCATTCCACGTACGACCTGCTGCGGCATCTGGCCGACAGCTGGGGGCTGGTGATGATGACCGCCATCTTCCTCGGCCTTTGCGCATGGCCCTTCCGGCCCGGTGCACGGCCGATGAACCGCGATGCTGCCAATTCGATCTTCAAGGACGAAAGCGATGTCTAAACCCCGTCTCGATGACGCAACCGGCGTCGAAACCGTTGGCCATGAATGGGATGGCATCGAAGAACTGAACAACCCCCTGCCGCGCTGGTGGCTATGGTCGTTCTATGCCTGCATCGTCTTCGCAATCGGCTATAGCGTGGTCTATCCCGCTATTCCAATGCTCGACACGGCAACCGCAGGCACGTTCGGCTGGTCCAGCCGGGGTGATCTGGACAAGGAAATGAAGGCGGAGTCCGTGCGGACAGCGGCCATGCGTTCCGAACTGGATCAAGCCTCGATTGAACAGATTGCAACCGATCCCCGCCTGCGCCGTGCCGCGATTGATGGCGGACGCGCGGCGTTCAAGGTCAATTGCATCCAGTGCCACGGCAATGGTGCAGCGGGCAGCGTCGGCTATCCCAATCTGAATGATGATGACTGGCTGTGGGGCGGCGATGCGGCTGCCATTCACCAGACGCTGGTCAACGGCATTCGCCAGCCCGGCGATGACGCCACGCGGATGAGCATGATGCCAGCCTTCGGGCGTGATGGTATCCTGACAGCACCACAAGTGCAGGACGTGGTCAGCCATGTTCGTCTGATTGCAGGTGAAGAAAAACCCAGCGCATCGGCGCAGCGCGGCGCGGAACTGTTCACTGCCAATTGTGCGGTGTGCCACGGCGCGAATGGTGAGGGCAGCCGCGCAGTTGGTGCGCCAAAGTTGAACGATGCGATCTGGCTTTATGGCGGTGATCGCAAGGCGCTCACGCAAACCATCACCAATGCACGCTATGGCGTCATGCCATCATGGGGCAACCGGCTGGATCCGGTCACCGTCAAGATGCTGGCAACATACGTCCATTCGCTGGGCGGCGGTGAAGCAGCGCCTGCTCCGGCAGCAGACCCAGCGGCACCCGTAGCACCCGTCGCAGCGGCACAATAAATCCAGAACAGGACACACGGCCATGAACGCGCACGATCCCAAAATGAGCGCGGACCACTCAAACGAAATCGGCATGTACGAAAAACGTAAGGCCGTTTTTCCCAAGGCTACGGACGGCGCGTTCCGCCGCTTCAAGTGGCTCGTTATGGCCGTGTGCCTGGCAATCTATTGGGGCACCCCGTGGATCCGCTGGGATCGCGGGCCTTATGCCCCCGATCAGGCCGTGCTGATCGACATGGCGAACCGCCGGTTCTTCATGTTCAACATCGAAATCTGGCCGCACGAATTCTATTTTGTGGCAGGCTTGTTGATCATGGCGGGGATCGGCCTGTTCCTCGTTACCAGCGTGGTCGGGCGCGCATGGTGCGGTTATGCCTGCCCGCAAACGGTATGGACCGATCTGTTCCAGCACGTTGACCGGCTGATCGACGGGGATCGCAACGCCCAGTTGCGCTTGCAAAAAGCCCCGTGGGGACCGGCCAAGATCGCACGGCGCGCCTTGAAGTGGGGCATCTACCTCGGCATCAGCTTCGCCACAGGCGGCGCGTGGATATTCTACTTCGCCGATGCGCCCACCCTGCAAACCGAATTTTGGACAGGCACCGCCGCGCCCATTGCCTATGCTACCACTTTTGTGCTGACGATGACGACGTTCATTTTCGGCGGCTTCATGCGCGAACAAGTTTGCATCTACATGTGCCCCTGGCCGCGCATCCAGACCGCGATGCTCGATGAAAAGTCGTTGCTCGTCACATATAAAGACTGGCGCGGCGAACCGCGTGGTTCGGTCAAGTCGGCGCTCAAGGCCGCCACCCCGCTGGGTGATTGCATTGATTGCCTGCAATGCGTGGCCGTGTGCCCCACCGGCATCGACATTCGCGAAGGGCCGCAAATCGGCTGCATCACTTGCGCCTTGTGCATTGATGCTTGCGACAAGGCGATGGCTGATGTCGGACGTCCGCGCGGGTTGATCGATTACTGTACGCTGGACGATGCGGAGCGCGAAAAGCGCGGCGAAACTTCCGTGCCGATTTTGAAGACAGTCTTCCGCCCGCGCACGCTGGTCTACCTTGGCGTATGGTCGGGCATCGGCCTCGCGCTGCTGTTCGCCTTGGGCCAGCGGGAACGCATGGACATCTCCATCGCCAAGGATCGCAACCCCGAATACGTCACCCTGTCCGACGGCTCGGTACGCAATGCCTACACGCTTAAGCTGCGGAACATGGAATCGCGTCCGCGCACATTCCGCATCGAACTGCGCGGGCTGGATAACGGCACGATCTATACTGACGAGATGGATTCCACCGCTGCACGCCGCCAATTGACCGTCGAAGTGCCCTCAGACACCACTAAACCGGTCCGTGTCTATGCCCTCGTCCCCCGTGGTAGCGCGCCTGCCGAATTTGCTCTCGTCCTTGTCGCGACCGACAAGGAAGGCGGCACAGACATCAGCGAAACGACCTTCACCACAGCACAAGGAAACGGCCAATGATCCCGCCACGCCGCATCCGCACTTTCACCGGCTGGCATATGGCACTGATTCTCATCAGTTTCTTTGCCGTTGTCGTGGGCGTAAACCTCCTGATGGCGCGCTTCGCCTCGTCCACCTTCGGCGGCGTCGTGGTGGAAAACTCCTACGTCGCCAGCCAGCAATTCAACGGCTGGTTGAAGCAGGCCAGCGCCGAACAGGCGCTCGGCTGGAAAGGTACGATAAACCGCGATGGTGAGGGACGTGTTGCGCTGCAAATATCTGATAAAGTTGGCAAAACAATAACTGCCGCCAAAGTGACCGCCGTGGCAGAACACCCCCTCGGCCAACGCCCCACAACCGCTTTGGTCCTGCACGAAACCCTGCCCGGCACCTATGCCGCGCCTTTGGAATCGGGCCGCTGGCGCTTGCGCATTACGGTCGAGGCACAGGGCAAGGCATGGCGCACGATGGGCGAAGTGCTATGAGCGTCGTCGCACTGAAAAAGACCGAAATAACAGCGCCAATCCACACGATACTGGCCGTCCCCACCATGCACTGCGCCGGGTGTATGGGAAAAGTCGAACGCGCCTTCGGCAAGGTCGAAGGCGTCCATTCCGCCCGCACCAACCTGACCGCCCGCACCGTTGAAGTGATCCACGAACCGTCCGTGGAAATGCCGGCCCTCGTCGCTGCACTCGCCGCCACCGGCTTCGAAGCCCAAGTGCGCGAACCTGAGGCGGAGCCGGTTTCAGCAGTCAAGCCGCTGCTCGCGCCGCTGGGCGTTGCGGCATTTGCCTGCATGAACGTGATGCTAATGTCAGTCAGCGTCTGGTCGGGCGCGGATGGCACAATGCGGTCGCTGTTCCACTGGGTTTCGGCGCTTATCGGCGTTCCCGCCATCGTCTATGCCGGACGCCCGTTCTTCGCCTCGGCGCTCAAGGTTTTGCGCCATGGCAAGACCAACATGGACGTGCCGATTTCCATTGGCGTCACCATCGCTACCGGCCTTTCGTTCTATGAAACGCTGACCGGCGGGGCCGAAGCGTGGTTTGATGGCGTGCTGATGCTGCTGATGTTCCTGCTGGCAGGCCGCGTGCTGGATGCCATGATGCGTGATCGCGCGCGGTCGGGCGTCGATGCGCTGCTGCGCCAAGCCGCAACCGGCGCAATGGTGATCGAGGCTGATGGCGCAACCCGTTGGCTTGATGCAAAATCGCTGCGCCCCAGCATGCTCATGCGCGTTGCCGCCGGTGAACGGCTGGCCGCCGATGGCGAAGTTCTGCGCGGCAACACCCGCTTCGACCAGTCGCTGCTTACCGGCGAAAGCGAACCGGTGAAGGCAGGGCCGGGCGCGCTGGTCCATGCAGGCACGCTTAACGCCGATGCGCCAGTGGACGTGCGCGTGACCGCGACGGGCCAGGACACCGCGCTGTCAGAGATCGCGCGGTTGATGGAAGTGGCTGGGCAATCGCGCTCAAAATACGTGCGGATCGCGGACCGCGCCTCGCGGCTTTATGCGCCCGCAGTCCACACGCTGGCGGCGGTGACTTTTGCCGGATGGATGCTGGCAGGGGCAGGGGTGTACCATTCGCTCGTCATTGCCATCGCCGTGTTGATCATCACTTGCCCCTGCGCGCTGGGCCTTGCCGTGCCGGTGGCGCAAGTGGTGGCGGCAGGCGCGCTGATGAAGCGCGGCGTGCTGGTCAAAGACGGCTCTGCGTTGGAGCGCATGGCTGAAATTGACCGGCTTCTGCTTGATAAAACAGGCACGCTGACACTTGGTCGGCCCGTTCCTGATGAAGTGACGCTTGGCGCACTGTCCGGCGCGGAAGCTTCGGTCGCGCTCGCCCTTGCCAGCCATAGCCGTCATCCGTTGTCGCAAGCACTGGTGCAGGCGTTGGGTGCCAAGGGCGTGCGTGCAGCTGAACTTGAAGACGTGCGCGAAGAACCAGGGCAGGGTGTCACTGGCCACTGGAACGGTATGGCCGTCGGACTTGGCCGTCCTGCATCTGCACAGGGCATGGCCACTGCGCTGCGCATGGAAGGCGAGCCGGTGCGCGTCATCGCCTTTGCCGACCGGTTACGGCCCGATGCTGAAGCTGCCTTGGCGCAACTGGCTGCAATGAAGGTGGAAGCGTCCATTCTGTCGGGCGACTCTGTCAGCGCCGTGGGCACAATAGCGCGGATCACGGGCCTTACCGCGCAAGCTGCGGCATCGCCTGCTGAGAAGCAGGAAGCCATTGAGCGCCAGCAACACGCCGGTCGTAATGTAATGATGGCAGGCGATGGCTTGAACGACGGTCCTGCGCTTGCTGCGGCCAACGCATCCATCGCGCCGGGCACAGCCAGCGATGTGGGACGCCAGGCGGCGGACATGGTGTTCACCGGTGAATCGCTTTTGGCCATTCCCCGCGCCATCCGGGTTTCGCGCGCCACGATGCGCGTGGTGCGGCAAAACTTTGTGCTCGCCATCGGCTACAACATGCTGGCGGTTCCGCTGGCGATTGCCGGATTTGTCACACCTCTGGTTGCTGCCATTGCCATGTCGACCAGTTCGCTGATCGTTGTTGCCAATTCGCTGCGCCTTGCAGGAGAAGCCAGATGAACAGCATTGCGATCATGCTGCCGATTGCGCTGGGGATGGGCCTGTTCGGACTGGCTGCGTTCTTTTGGGCGCTGAAACGTGGGCAATTCGGCGATCTGGACGGTGCCGCAGCGCGCATCCTGATAGAAGAGGATGACGAGCTATGAGCCGCCTGCTTAAACTGCTCGCTCCGCTGGCAGTCATCCAGATGGCCAGCCCTGCGCCTGCGCAGGCGTCGTTTGTTATGGTGCCATCTTGCGGCGGATCAGGAGGCATGGTGCCCATCCGTATCCCCGGAAAAAGCGACGGCAATAACAATCAGCCCTGCTGCAAAGTTTGTCATATCTCAATGCGCAAGCGTTTTGCCGCCGATACCTGTTGCGATGACAGTGACAGGGAAGACGACAATGACGGCAGTGGGGAATAGCGTGACGAAGGCATTACCGGCTTCGGATAATGGCAAAAGCCGGACTGAAACCTTTGCAAGCTGGGCTTATTACCCCGAACTGCTTGAAACTCCGGTGCCGCGCTACACCAGCTATCCCACTGCCGCAGAGTTCGTCGATGAAAGCTTTGAAGAGCGCCAGCGTGCTGCCTTGCAGGCTTTACGCGGCACGGTCTCGCTCTATCTCCACATTCCCTATTGTCAGGAAATTTGCTGGTACTGCGGTTGCAACACAGGTGCCGCCAACAAGACCCAGCGTCTCGCAGCCTATCTTGAAGCCCTGCAACATGAAATCGAACTGGTTTCGCGCAACCTCGATCCCTCGGTCCGCATATCGCGGATTGCCTTTGGCGGGGGCAGTCCCAATGCGATCAAGCCGACTGATTTCGTGCGGCTGATTGACAGGCTGACCCTCAACTTCCGCGTGTCCAATCCGGTTATTTCTATCGAACTTGATCCGCGCACCCTTGCTGCCGACTGGTTCGTGGCCGTGCGCGGCATTGGCGTGATCAAAGCCAGTCTTGGCGTCCAGACGCTCGACCCCAGAATTCAGGCAGCCATCGGGCGGGTCCAGCCGCGCGAACACATCGAACGCGCGGTTGATGGTCTGCGCAACGCAGGCGTCGCCTCCATCAATTTTGATTTGATGTACGGCCTTCCGTTCCAAGATGATGCCGTGCTGGCCGATACGCTGGACCAGTCAATCGCGATGGGTGCAGACCGGATTGCCCTGTTCGGTTATGCTCACGTGCCGCACATGATCCCCCGTCAGAAGCGGATCGATGCCAGCGAATTGCCCGATCAGCGCGCTCGCTTCCGGATGGCTGCAGAAGGTCATGCGAGATTGACCACCGCCGGCTATGACGCTGTCGGCTTCGATCATTTCGCACTGCCGGGCGATGACTTGGCGCTCGCTGCCAGAAGTGGCACACTGCGACGTAATTTTCAGGGCTTCACCGATGATCAGTCCTCCATCCTGATCGGGCTCGGCGCGTCGTCCATTAGCGAATTTCCGGAAGTATTTGTGCAGAACGAAAAGAATGCCGGACGCTATCGCATGTTGGTAGGGGCAGACCAGCTAACCGGGCGCAAGGGCGTAATGCGCACTGCTGATGACCGTCGGCGCGGGGCCATCATCACCGATCTTCTGTGCCGGGGCAAAGCCGCCATCGACGTTGATTTGCTGGCGATCAACCGCGACCGTCTGGAACCCTTTATCCAGCGCGGTCTTGCCAGACTTGATGGCAATAGCCTTGAATTGCTGGCAGGCAATGAACCCTATGCGCGTTCCATCGCCGCTGTGTTTGATGCCTATCGCGGCGGAGCGAAGCAATTCAGCTCGGCCATTTAAACCAAGAATAGCTATGCATCCGCTCTTAGCAGGTGCACAATCTGTCTCACTCGCGTTAAGCCGATATTCCAACAGGGAGTAGGCGCTGAACGATAGCGCAGGGGAGACGCCATGAAGCCGATTGAAACTATCATGCGCACTGCGCCGGTCATTCCGGTTCTGGTGGTCGAGGATGTGGCTCACGCGCTCCCCATTGCCCGCGCGCTGGTCAAGGGTGGCTTGCGCGTACTTGAAGTCACGCTGCGCACCGCTGCTGCACTGGACGTAATCCACGCGATGAAAGCGGTCGAAGGCGCGATTGTTGGTGCGGGCACGGTGACCAATCCGGACGAACTTAAAGCGGCAATTGATGCAGGCGCTGAATTTATCGTTTCGCCGGGTTTGACTGACAATCTTGGCAAAGCGGCCGTCGCATCGGGTATCCCGTTCCTGCCGGGTATCGCCTCGGCGGGTGATATCATGCGCGGGCTGGATCTGGGCCTTACTCACTTCAAGTTTTTCCCGGCATCCACATCGGGAGGCCTTCCGGCATTGAAAGCTTTGGCGGCACCGTTCTATCAGTGCCGTTTCTGCCCCACTGGCGGCATTTCGTCTGCCACGGCGCCCGAATGGCTGGGGTTTGATCCTGTTCTGTGCGTTGGCGGCAGCTGGGTTGTCGGCAAGGGCGTTCCGGATGAGGCTGCAATCGAAGCCGCTGCGCGCGAAGCAGTCGCGCTGGGACGATAACGAATTCAGAGGAAATCAGCGAACATGAAAACGGTCGCCAAGCTCAGGGCAAGGTTGCAGAAACTCCATGAGCGGACGGCCGAAACGCCGCTGTTCAATCCCGTTTTCCAGTTAAGCCATGATTTGTCACGGCTGCTGGAAGACGGTGGCCTTGATCTCGATGATATCGAGAGTCTTGTCGCCGAAATGGAATGCGAAGCGCTGCAAAGCCGCGCTGTGCGCTTGCGACGCCTGATTGCGCCGACGGGGGCGGCGGAAAACTTGTCGCGCATTGCCGCAATCAACCCGGAAGAAGCGGGCTTTTCGGAATTTCGCACCCGCTGGGAAAAACCGCTGCTGCATGCGGTTTTTACCGCGCATCCGACGTTCCTGCTCAGCCCCGCACAGGCTGACGCTGTTGCTTCGGCCGCATTGCATGACGACCCGCAAACGTCGACGGTATGCACCGTGCCGTCTGCCAGTCCCGCGATCACGCTGGAATTTGAACATACCGAAGTCTGCACTTCGATCGAACGGGCCGCAGCCGCGCGGGACAAGATCAACGCTACATTGCTGGCCCATGCCCGCCAGCGCTGGCCAGGCCGCTGGCTGGATTTCCGCCCGTTGCCGTTCCGCTTTGCCACATGGGTCGGCTATGACATGGATGGCCGCACCGATATCGGCTGGACCACCTCCATTGCGTTCCGCCTGCGTGAAAAGGCGCAGCGTCTTGCAAGTTATGCCACGTCACTGCGTGCCATCGACGAGGCCCACGGCCTGCTGACCACGCTGGATGCCGCACATGCCTATTCGGCTGAAATGGCTGAATTGTTTTCGGCCAATCTTGAAGCGCCCGAAGATCTTGCTGCTGCCGCCAACCGGTTAAGCGCCGATGATCCGGCCAAATTGCTCAGCCTCGCATCACTGATCGAAGTGCTTGAAATGGATGCGAGAACAGCATCAGACGATAAGGCCATCCCCCTGGCAACGCTGGCCGCCGCGATGCGAGCCGATGGCCTCGGCATTGGCTGGATACACTTTCGCGTCAACGCCTCGCAGCTTCACAACGCATTGCGCCGACGGATAGACCCCGAAGGCACGCTCGATCTCGGCAGCAAGAGCGCGCTCTCGCGATTGCGCGAACTACTGGCCGAAGTGCAGCCGTTGCGTGTTAACTTTGGCGCGCTCGCTATCGAAACAAGCACGGCCATGCGCCAGTTTCTTGTCATGGCCAAAATGCTTCAGCACATTGATGCCGATGCGCCGATCCGCATGCTGATTGCCGAATGCGAACAGCCTCAAACCGTTCTTGCCGCACTTTATTTCGCCAAGTTGTTCGGCATCGAAGGCAAAGTTGACGTTTCTCCCCTGTTCGAAACAGAAACTGCGCTGGAACACGGTGGCCGCTTCCTTGAAGCGCTATTGGCCGAGGAATCGTACCGTACCTATGCCCGCGCTCGCGGGCGCGTTTCCATCCAGACCGGCTTTTCCGATGCTGGCCGCGTTATGGGCCAGCTTCCTGCCGCGCTTGCCATCGAACGCTTACAGGGCCGCCTTGCCGAAGCGATGAAGAACAACGGGTTGACCGATGTTGCCGCGCTGATTTTCGATACGCACGGAGAATCGATGGGGCGTGGGGCGCATCCTTCGGGCTTTGCGGATCGTCTCACCTGGCCGCTGTCCAACTGGGCGCGCCGCCGTTTTGCCCGCGCTGGTATCACGCTTGAGCCCGAAGCCAGCTTCCAGGGCGGTGATGGCTATCTGTTTTTCCGCAACGATGATCTGGCCTTGGCCACGCTCACCCGCATTGCTGAAGCAGAAGCACAAGACCTTGATCTGACGGCCAAGGACCCGTTTTACGATCGCACCGACCTCAGCCTTGATTTTTACCGTTCGATCCGCCGTGTTCAACGCGAACACCTTGAAAGCGGAACATATTCGCGCGCGCTGACGGCATTCGGGCTGGGTCTGCTCAAAGGGACGGGCAGCCGCGTCTCGCGTCGGCAATCCGATGTTGGCGGTGATCGCACGATGAGCTTGCGCCAGATCCGCGCGATTCCGCACAACGCCATTCTCCAGCAGATCGGCTATCCGGTGAATGTGATTGCAGGGGCAGGTACGGCAGCGGGCGAGGAAATGGAATCCGTTGCCGAACTGCTTGGCCGGTCAGACCGGGGCAACCAATTGGTGCGCCTTTTGCGCGCGGCCAATGGTCTGGCATCGATCAAGACCGTTGCCGCTCATGGTGAATTGTTCAATTCGGCGTACTGGGCCAGCCGCCCTTATCGCGGCACTGAAACTGCGCTGGAAACCGCCTGCCTTGCGCTAGCCGAATACCTTACCAAGGATGACCGCGCCGGGGTGTTCCGTCGCCTTACCTCGCGGCTGCGGGTTGATTGGATGAAGCTCCATCGCCTGCTCTCGCTGGTGCCGGGCCACCGGCAAGGCCGTGATCCGGTACAGGATGCTGATCGTCGCAGCATCGGCTTGCTACAATCTCTGCGCCTTGCGCTGTTGATGCACATGTTCATCCGTGCCGTGCAGGTTCCGCCTTTCGCACGGTCCAACGATGTCAGCCGCGATGACGTGCTGGAAATGGTGCTATCATTACGGGTGGATGATGCTTTGGCTCAATTGCGCCGCGCCTATCCGGTTATCGAACCTGAAATCACCGACTTCGCGGTGGACGAACCGACCGACTACCCGGATCATCGAGGTGAAGACTACGGCGCCATCCGCGCCCGCTTTATTGACCCGATTGAACGTGCCCACGCGTTGAACATCCGGGTAGCAGTAGCCATCGCAAACTACTTCGGCGCACACGGGTAACCAACTTCCCCCCTCCCGTTTTCGGGAGGGGCCAGGGGAGGGTTTGTTCCCCACCCCCTCACAACGCAGCAATTCCCCAAACCACGCCGGTCAGCAAAAACACGCCCGCAATATCCAGCGCCAGTCCGGCCTTGATCATAGACTGCATCGAGCAATGGCCCGTTGCCCATGCCAATGCGTTCGGCCCGGTTCCGGCGGGCAGCATAAAGCCCCAGGTTGCGGCAAATGCGGCGGGCAGGGCAAGCAGGATCGGATCTGCATCCAAAGCTGCCACCAGCGCTGCTATTACCGGCATAATTCCGCTGGCTGCTGCGATGTTGCTGGCGAATTCGGTTACCAGAATAACAAACGCCACTAGCACCAGCGCCACTACAGGCAGGGGCACATGCTGTAACGGCAGCAACATCTGGCCCATCCACATCGTCAGGCCGGACTCGGTCATGCCCATTGCCATAGCAAGTCCTCCGCCGAACATCAGCACTACGTCCCAAGGCGCGCGGTTGGCCTCCGGCCATGTCAGCATAGCCCGGCCCGTGCCGTCAGGCAGTACAAACAACACCAACCCGGCGATCGCGGCAATCGAACCATCAGTCAGTCCGCCTTCGGGAAAGAACCCCTGAAGCCACGGCTGCATCACCCACGCCATGAAGGCGAACACGACAACTGGAATCAACCGCCGCTCGGGCATGGTCCAGCGCACCGAATGTTCAATCGCATTTCGCGCAGACACAGGATCAAAGCTGTCCTTATCAAGCCCTTGTACTCGCCCGATAATCCACGCTGCCAGCGGCACTGCCAGCAAAGCAATCGGCACACCGTACATCGCCCAGCCAAGGAAGGTGATCTGTGTGCCCAGCGTCTTTTCTATCAGACCTGCGGCAATGGCATTGGTTGGCGTGCCGATCATTGTGGCAAGGCCGCCCAGCGATGCCGAAAACGCAATGCCCATCGGCAAAGCGCCTGCCATACCGGCGGTTTCACCCTCACGCACGCCGCCTGCGGCCAGCATCGCCAGCGCCATCGGCATCATGATCAGTGCGGTCGATGTGTTGGAGATAAAGCTCGACAGGACTGCCGTTGCAGCCATCACACCCAGCAACAATTGCCCCGGCTTTGCGCCTGCAAAACCCATGATGAACAGCGCCAGCCGTCGGTGCAGGCCTGTACGTTCTATCGCCAAGGCCAGGAATGCACCGCCGACAAACAGGAACATGATTGGCGAATAATAGGATGACGCGGTCTTGTTGGCATCAGCAACGCCCGTCAGTGGCAGGACGAGGAACGGCAGGAATGCGGTGGCCGACAGTGGCAAAGCCTCGGTCATCCACCATGCCGCCATCCACCAGACAAGGCCGGCTGCGCTCCACGCCGTATCAGGCATGCCAGCGGGCGGCGCGCTTAATAGCGTTACCGCCATGCCCAGCGGTCCGGCAAACAATCCGATCTTGCGCGCGTCGATCATCAAAGAAAGGGCTCCCCGCTGCTCATCCCTGTTTCTGGCCTAGCAGAGCCATCGCCCAAAGGAAAAGGGCGCACCTTGCGGCACGCCCGATATCCTCCTGCGATCACCCTCACACCTGATTATTTCGGCGCAAGAACCATCAGCATCTGGCGACCTTCCATGCGGGGGAAGGCTTCGATCTTCGCAATTTCGGCGACATCGTCTTGTACCTTGCGGAGCAGGTTCATGCCGATCTGCTGATGCGAAAGTTCACGGCCACGGAAACGCAGCGTGATCTTCACCTTGTCGCCATCTTCGATGAACCGCACGACGTTACGCATTTTCGTATCGTAGTCATGGTCATCGATGTTCGGACGCATCTTGATCTCTTTGATCTCCTGCGTCTTCTGGCTCTTGCGTGCAGCGTTGGCCTTCTTCTGCGCCTCGTACCGGAACTTGCCGACGTCGAGGAACTTGCAGACCGGCGGATCAGCCGTAGGCGATACTTCGACAAGGTCGAGGCCAACAGAGGCAGCCTGATCGATTGCTTCGCGGGTGTACATGACACCCAGGTTCTCGCCATTCTCGTCGATCACGCGCACTTTGGGCACGTTGATCATCTGGTTGAAGCGAGGCCCGCTCTTGACGGGGGGCGCCATACTGCGCCGGGGTGGGGGAGCTATTGTGCTTTCTCCTGTAGTGGAAACAAAAAGTCGGTTGGCGCGCTCATATCACAAAGCGCGCTTAGATAAAGGGCGCATTGCATCGGTTGTTCAAGCAAAACAATCACGCCGCACCGCGCCACAGCGCAAAGCGTGCCAGACGGTCGCCCGCCGGAACGATGGCATCAATCGTGCGGGCGGGCTGCAAGGCCGTCAGAATGGCCGGATCGCCCGCGTCCATTCCGCCGGTCAAAGCGCCAAAAGCGGGCAAAATCAGGCGGTTTTCGCTGACCACGGCACAGGGGCGGGCAATCAAACGACCCCGTACTTTCACCCTTAGCTTGGGGTGAAAATGGCCCGAAACCTCGCAACCTTGCGTGCCGGTGCGGGCGATATGGCGCATCACAAGCCCGCGCGAAGAAAGTTCGTCCACCACGGTTCCACCCGGCGCTCGGGCGTCTTCATCGTGATTCCCGGTGATCCAGACCCAGTCTGTGGCGCGGGTGAGGGCATCCAGCATGCCCGCCGCATGGG
>JADYXV010000078.1 GCA_020853995.1 Novosphingobium sp. | reverse complement strand
GCTGCAATGACTTTGCGCGTATTGACCAGCGCCCAGGCGAGCACCGGCTCATAAATCGCCAGTGCCTTGCGCGGCAGCCAGGGCAGCGGATGTTCGGCCGCGTCTGTGGCTGAATGCGCTGCTGGGTCTGAAGATGCGCCATGACTGGGTTTGATCAGGTAAGAGGCGAGCACCGGAATGGTCGTTAAAGAAAGCAGCAGCGAACCGGAAAGCGCGAAGACGATGGTCAGCGCGACGGGAATGAACAGCTTGCCTTCCAGCCCCTGCAGGGTGAGCAAGGGCAGAAACACGATGATGATGATGGCCACGCCGGAGACGACGGGCACGGCGACCTCGCGTACCGCGCGGTAAAAACGATGCAGCAGCGGAATGGATGCCGGGCTGGGCTGGGCAAGATGGCTCTCGATATTTTCCACGACCACCACGGCGGCATCCACCAGCATGCCGATGGCAATGGCCAGACCGCCCAGGCTCATCAGGTTGGCTGACATGCCAAACAGCTGCATCATGATGAAAGTGAACAGCGCCGCCAGCGGTAACACGCAAGCCACGGTAATGGCGGCGCGCAGGTTGCCGAGAAAGGCGAACAGCAGGACCAGCACCAGGATGATGGCTTCATACAGCGCTTTGGATACCGTGCCGACTGCGTGATCCACCAAGACGCCACGGTCGTAAAAGATATTGATGGAGACGCCCTTGGGCAGCATGGGTTCGATTTCCTTCAGCTTGGCGCGCACGCCCTCCACCACCTGGCGGGCATTGGCGCCGCGCAGGCCGAGCACCAGGCCTTCGACGGTTTCACCCTTGCCACCATGGGTGACGAAACCATAGCGGGTCAGGCTGCCGATATGTACATCGGCCACGTCGCCGACGCGTGTCACCACGCCATTGCGGTCGGCAACCACGATGGCGCGGATGTCATCGATGCCCTTGATGCTGCCTTCGATGCGCACCAGCAAGGATTCATCGCCTTCTGTCAGGCGGCCTGCGCCGTCGTTGCGGTTGTTGGTTTCCAGCGCCCGTTGCAGGTCGGCCAGCATCAGGCTCCGGGCCTTGAGCGCCATGAGTTGGGGTGTCACTTCGAAGGTGCGCACATGACCGCCCAGGCTATTCACGTCGGCGACGCCGGGCAGGGTACGCAACTGCGGGCGGATGACCCAGTCGAGCAGACTGCGCTTTTCCGCTAGGGGCAGGTCGCCTTCTATCGTGAACATCAGCATCTCGCCCAGTGGCGTGGTGATCGGCGCCAGCCCGCCACTTGCGCCATCCGGCAGATCCTTCATGACACCGGCAAGCCGTTCGGAGACCTGCTGCCGCGCCCAGTAAATGTCCGTGCCTTCCTCGAAGTCGAGGGTAATGTCGGCAATCGCATATTTGGCCACCGAGCGCACCAGGCTCTTCTGCGGGATGCCAAGCATTTCAATCTCGATCGGCGTCACGATGCGCGCTTCAACTTCTTCGGGGGTCATGCCCGGCGCTTTCATGATGATCTTGACCTGGGTCGATGACACATCGGGAAAGGCGTCAATCGGCAAGTCGCGGAAGGCCACGATGCCGGCCCCAATCAACAGCACGGTGCCGACGATGACCAGCAGGCGCTGGGTAAGCGAAAATTCAATCAGGCGTGTGAACATGGTGTCTTGCCGCGCTTAATCGGCTGCCGCGCCCAGGCCCAGCCAGGCAGCCTTGAGGGTAAGCACGCCATGGGTGACGACGCGGGTTTCGCCCGGCATCCCGATAGAAACCAGTGAGGTTTTTTCAGTCTCATCCAGCACCGTCACCGGGACAGGGCTGAAGCCACCAGCCACCGCGGCGAACAACCAGACCTTGCCCTGATGGCGCAACAGCGCGCTGACGGGCACGCGCCAGGTATTGCCGGATGGCGGTGTGGTCGGCGTGATGGTCGCCTGCACGAACTGGAAGGGCTTGACGCATGACCCCGGCTTGGGCAGTTCTGCGCGCAGCAGCAGGGACTGGGTCGCCGGATTCATGTGTGGTGCGATCAGGGTCAGCCGACCGTTTTGTGCGCAGCCAGCCACCATGACCTTGTCGCCGGGCGCCAGGCCTGCGGCCTGGGCGGGGGTGGCCTGGACTTCCAGCCACAACAGGGAATCAATGCGCCCCAGCTTGAACAGCAGGGCGTTGGACTCGACGCGCTGCCCCGGTTGCACGGCGGATTCAAGCACAACACCGGCAAATGGCGCGCGAATCTCGGCGATGCCGGAAAAGCCCTTGGCTGCACTTCCCGGCGCGCCCAACCCGGCCAGGCGCAAGGACTGGCGTTTCTCCGCCAGTTGCGCGGCAGCCTGGCGTTCGGCAGCACGGGCAACGGACAGCCGGCTACCAGGGATGATGCCATCTGCATGGAGCGCCTCGTCGCGGCGGAGGCTCTCACTGGCAACCTCGGCTTGTGCCTGCGCCTGGATGTAATCGCGTTGCAACTCCAGCATTTGCGCGCCCTGCAGGCGCACCAGCGGCTGTCCGCTGTTCACGCTTTCGCCATAGGCGGCGAGCACGGCAGTGACGGCACCGGCCAGCGGCGCACTGATGACTTCTATCTGCCGTGGCGGCACCACAACCTGCGCAGGCAAGCGCCTGCCACCGCCCGATGCAAAGCTGTTCAGCGGCTGGACCGTAATGGATGATGACTTGACCTGCTCCGGCGAGAGCTTGAGCAGGATATTCTCCGCCTGGGCGCAAAGCGGTAGGCAGAGGAGTGCGAGGAGGAGTCGTTTCGTCATAGTGGACATCATTTTGAGCGCCTTAACTTAAAGCAGTCTTAAGGGAACCGGCTGGAATACAAGAAATCCAATAATTCGTGGTGCTTATGCGGCCGCAGATCGCCATCTCACATGATGTTACAAAGTATCGTATCCGTGAAACATTCAGGATGCGGGACGGTGCTTTAATGAAAGCGTGAAATGTGACGTTGCCTGACAGCCAGCCCCCCGCTGACTGGATGGCAAGTTTTCCTCCCCCTCCAGTTCGTCATGGACTGGTTTAACCCGGTACTTCGGTATCGGGTTTTTTTATGCAAAAGTCGGCGGTGGTGAAACAACTGCGCTACAAGTCGGTCGAGTAAAAAACATTCTGATGACGCCCCTGCGCAGCAGGGCGGTCGAGCAAAGTACGCTCTCCTCGCCGCTACGGATCCTCGCCGTAGCGGATGGTGATACGGCGTGCAGCAACGCTGGGAAAGGGGAAATTCCGCTATGTCGGCTGGACGTGGTCCAGCCCGGCCTGGGCGAGTTCCGCCGCGCGGATCAGTGCGCGGGCCTTGTTTTCGGTTTCCTGCCATTCGCTTTCAGGCACCGAGTCGGCGACGATGCCGGCGGCGGCCTGCACATAGAGCATGCCGTTCTTGACGATGCCGGTGCGGATCGCGATGGCCATATCCATCTCGCCGGAAAAACTCAGGTAACCACACGCGCCGCCATACAGCCCGCGCTTGACCGGTTCCAGCTCGTCGATGATTTCCATGGCATGGATTTTCGGCGCGCCGGTCAGCGTGCCGGCAGGAAAGGTGGCCTTGAGCACGTCCAGGTTATCCATGCCGGGCAGCAGCGCACCTTCGACATTCGACACGATGTGCATGACATGCGAATAGCGCTCGATGACCATCTGGTCGGTGACCTGCACCGAGCCGGTCTGCGCGATGCGGCCGATGTCGTTGCGCGCCAGGTCGATCAGCATCAGGTGTTCGGCGCGCTCCTTGGGGTCGGCCGAGAGCTCCTCCTC
>JADYXV010000077.1 GCA_020853995.1 Novosphingobium sp. | reverse complement strand
GGCCAAGGTAGGGACGCTTCACGATAACCCTTTGCCACTGCCCAGTCGATCACCGTGCGAATGCGTTGGCGCAACCGCCGTGCCGTTTCGCCCTTTGTCAGCCAGATTGCCGCCAAGGCATCGCGCACCGCGCCCGAATCGATCACCGCAACCGATACTTCACCAAAGGCAGGGAAGGCATAGGCTTCCAGCGTGGCAAGCCACTGGTCACGGTGTTTTCCGTTCTTCCAGCCCTTCAGGTGCTCGGCATGAACGATTGCCGCCGCCTCTCGGAATGTGGGAATGCCAGCCGCCTTGCGCCGTTGAATTATTGGATCGATCCCAACTTCAACTTGCGACCGCACCGCCGCCGCTCTTTCACGCGCAAGCTTCAGGGGGACTTTCGCCGCACTGCCCAAACCAATGTCGCGCCGCTTTTTGTCTTTCTGGATTCGGACAACCCAACTCTTTGCCCCGGTGCGCCCGACCACAAGGCAAAGGCCTTCGCCGTCCACATATCGGCCCGCCGTGGTTATGGCCTTGACGCCGGTTGCTGTCAGCTTGCCCATTTTTTCTTTCCCACATTATTTACCACACCATAGCGCGGCTGGCAGGGAACGGCAAGGGACTGGTAGGGGCACAAAAAACGGCTTATTTCAGCCACTTTAGCGGTCGTTCAAGGATGGTGAGGAATGCCCAAAAACAGGCAATTGGCGGACAGGGTGGGATTCGAACCCACGGTGAGCTTCCACCCACGACGGTTTTCAAGACCGTTGCCTTAAACCACTCGGCCACCTGTCCGCGTGAATCGGCCTTTGGCCGGATTCGATTGCCCGTTAGCGCCTTCGCGGTCGGTCGCAAAGGGGATTCCCATCGGATTGCATCCGTGCAAAGCAGTCCCATGACATTTTTTCAGCGATTTCGCGGGTTTCGGGCCGGTGTTTTGGTGGCCGTTGTTCTGGGTTTGGCAGGGCCTGCTGCGGGGCAAGTCGATTCGGAAGAGGCTGGATTTCAAGGATATCTGCAGCTTCTGGCAGCACGTGCGCGCGGTGAAGGTGTGCGCGAATCGACTATTTCGCAAGTCATGGCCGGGCTGACGCTGAATCAGCGGGTCATTCAACTGGATCGCGCCCAGCCAGGATCTTCATCCGGTACGATTCCTGCGTTCGAGCCTTATCGGCGAAGTCATGTCGACGCATCGCGTATCGCGCGCGGGCGGAGGCAATATGCCGAATTTTCGGGTCAAATGGGGGCAATCGAGCGACGCTATGGTGTGCCCGGGCCGATCATGATGGCCATTTGGGGGCACGAAACGGATTATGGCGGCTATACCGGAAACTTCGACTTGCCCCGTTCGCTGGCATCGCTGGCTTATGAAGGCCGTCGCCGGGAATTGTTTGCTGCCGAATTCATAGCGACCATGAAAATGGTTGATCGCGGTGTGCCGCGTTCGAAACTGGTTGGCAGTTGGGCAGGGGCCTTTGGCAATCCGCAATTCCTGCCCTCTGTGTACTTGCGTGTCGCGCAGGACGGCGATGGCGATGGCTTTGCCGATATCTGGAACAGCCGCACTGATACACTCGCCTCGATCGCCAATTACTTTCGCGATGCAGGGTGGCGCCAGGGACAGCCTTGGGGCGTGGCCGTGACCGTGCCCGAAAGTCTTGACCGCGACAGCTTGGGCACAGTTCTGAAAAGCCCGAGGTGTGAGCGTGTGTTTGAACGGCATACCGTATGGAAGTCGATGCGGGAGTGGCGCGCGCTGGGAGTTGTGCCGAAATCAGGGGCCGGGCTTGCCGACGATGTCATGGCCAGTTTGCTTGAACCGGACGGCCGCGGACGAACTGCTTATCTGCTAACCGGAAATTATAGGGTTATCCTCGATTATAACTGCTCGAACTTTTACGCTTTGTCCGTGGGACTTCTTGCAGATGAAATTAGCCGCTAGCTACCTTGCCCTTTCTACCGCCATTTTGCTCACCGCGTGTGGTGGAGAAAATTCGGCAATAGCGCCGGTTTCTGCGGCCTCTTTACGCGGACCTGCGGGCGACTATCCGATGGTTCTGGGTGATCCGTTCATCGTGGACGGGGTGACCTATACGCCGGCAGACATCATGAACTATGATTCGGTCGGTTATGCAGAACCGGCGGAGGGTGATGGAATAATCGGCGCCCATCGCACCTTGCCGTTGCCAAGTTATGTCGAAGTGACGTCTTTGGACACCGGCCGGACCATCCTCGTGCGCCTCACTGAACGTGGCCCGATGCAGGGCGCTAATCTGCTTGCGCTTTCCCCGCAGGCTTGGGCGCAGCTCGGGCAAACGCCTGCAGCGCGGCTTCCGGTACGCGTGCGGCGGGTGAACCCTCCAGAGGCCGAACGCGCAGTGTTGCGTGCCGGTGCCCAGGTTTCGGCACGGATGGATACTCCGCCCGGTTTGCTGGCCGTGTTGAAACGCAAGCTGGGCATTGCTTCGGTGCCAGTTGCCGCACCTGTCGCTTCGCCAGTCCCGGCCGATCCCGTGGTCGAAAAAGTGCCTGCGCCAAAGGCTGTGGCAAAGGTTGAGCCAAGGCCAAAGCCAAAAGCTGCCATCGCGGACAAACCGGCAGCCGTGGCCAAAGCGCCGCCGCCATCATCAAAGGGCATGTTCATTCAGGTGGGCGCCTATTCTACGCGCGAGCGGGCAGAGACGGTTGCCAAGGCGCTGTCCGGATCAGCCACGCAAGTTGGCAAGGTCTGGCGGGTGCGGACTGGTCCGCACAAGGATCGTGGACAAGCCGATGCAGCGCTGGCGAAGGCGCGCGCGGCGGGCTATGCAGATGCCCGGGTCGTGACCGCGCCTTGACCTGCCGGGGCGTGCGCTGGCCCGGAAGATCCGGGAAATGTCTTTGCTTGCAAAACTGCCACAGAAATTGACCGCAACGGTTGCGGGGGTTTGCATTGCGATCCTGCCGGTAAAAGCCGCTGCGCCGGAATTGCCCATTGCCGATCGCATAGGCACAATGCCGGCGATCGACGCACCAATCGCGTTGCTGGTTGATGTCGGATCGGGCCGCATTCTGTTTGCTCGCGATGCGAACCGCAGGTTCGTTCCGGCATCGATCACCAAAATCATGACCAGCTATGTCGCGTTTGACCTGATCACCAAAGGCAAGCTGAAGCTTGACCAGCGCATGCCGATGCGGCCGGAAACGTTCAGGCAATGGCACCGCGTAGGCAGCACGATGTTCATTCCGGCTGACGGGCAGCCCACCGTGGCCGAATTGCTTGAGGGCATCGTCACCGTATCGGCCAATGACGCCTGCGTTGTGCTGGCAGAAGGCGCAACAGGATCCGTCCCGGCCTTTACCAAACTGATGAATGATGCCGCCGCCGGCCTTGGTATGCGCGATAGCCATTTCAACACGCCCAACGGATGGATGGACGAGGGCCGGACATTTGTCACAGCGACCGATCTTGCCACGCTAAGCAGCGCCCTGATGACGCGCTTTCCTGATCTTTACCGCCAGTTCTATGGCCATTCAGAAATGACGTGGAACGGCATAACCCAGCCCAATCACAATCCGCTCTATGGCGTTACAGAAGGCGCAGACGGGATCAAGACGGGTTTCACCAATGAGGCCGGCTACGGCTTTGTCGGCTCGGCACAGCGAAAGGGGCGTCGTCTGGTCATGGTGCTGGGCGGATATGATCGCCCCAAGGACCGCGCACAGCAATCACGCGAGCTTATCGAATGGGGCTTTGCCGCATGGAGCGCGCAGCCGCTGTTTGCCAAAGGTGCGCGGGTAGCAGATGCTGAGGTGCAGGAGGGGCAGGAGCGGACCGTCCCCCTCATCGCGCCGCGTGCCCTTTCGATAACGTCGCCAAACGGTTCCAGACCGGCTTACAGTCTGGCTGTGCGCTATAAAGGGCCATTGAGAGCACCGATTGCCGCGGGTGAAACCGTGGCAAGCCTGCTCGTCCGTGTACCGGGTGAGCCGGTGCAGGTTCTTCCGCTTGTCGCCGCAACATCTGTCGCCAAAGGGGGCACAGCCGAACGGATGCGCGATGGTGCCCTGCGGTTGATCGGGTTATGAGCAGGGGCTTTTTCATTTCGCTTGAGGGCGGCGAAGGGGTTGGCAAATCCACGCAACTCCGCCTGCTGGCCGATGCCTTGCGCGCACGCGGGATCGAAGTTGTAACAACGCGCGAGCCGGGTGGCACCGCAGGCGCAGAGGCCATCAGGGCCTTGCTGCTTTCGAATGAAGGCGAGGGCTGGGGCGCAAGGGCCGAAGCCCTGCTTTTCGCCGCTGCGCGCGCAGATCATGTCGAAAAGCTCATCAGGCCGGCTTTGGAAAGCGGAGCCTGGGTCATCTGCGACCGGTTTGTTGATAGCAGTCGCGCTTATCAGGGCGGCGGCAGCGGTTTGAGCGATGCAGATGTCATGGCACTCCATGCCATCGGCAGCGAAGGATTATTGCCTGACAAAACATTGTTGCTGACTGCCGGTTCCGATGTCGCAACACAACGGCTTGCCCTGCGTGATGGTGATAATGCTGACCGGATAGGTGGGCGTAGTGCCGGTTATCATGCCAGCGTCGCGGCCGCTTTTCGGCGCTTTGCCCAGGATGACCCGCAACGTTTTTGCGTTATCCCGGCCGAAGGCACGCCCGATGAGGTGCATGAACAGGTAATCGCCGCGTTGATCGGATTGTTGTCCGCATGACTGCGCTGATTGGCCACGAAGAGGCCTGGCGCACGTGGCGCGCAGCAATGTCGAGCGGGCGCATGCACCATGGCTGGATACTTGCCGGACGCGAAGGGCTTGGCAAAGCGAGCTTTGCGCAAGCAGCGGCGGCCGAACTTGTCGCAGAGCCGGGCGTTCCGCAACCGGCACCAGACATGCACCCCGATATTCTGACGCTTCGCCCGCTTCCGGCAAACGATGACGAGGCAAAAAAGCAGGCTGATGGCAAACCGTTCCTGACCAAAAGAAACATATCGGTCGATCAAGTGCGCGGAATACAACGCCGCTTGAACACACGCCCGACTTTAGGAACGCGTCGAGCAGTCATCATCGATGCCGGTGATCTCATGGAAAAGGGCGCGGTCAATGCCTTGCTGAAAAGCCTTGAAGAGCCGCCGCAAGGTACATTCTTTCTACTGGTAGTTCATGCACTTGGCCGATTGCTTCCAACTGTCCGGTCACGTTGTACGATCCTGCGGTTTCATTCACTTACCGATGCCGAAGTCGCGCGCGCACTTGATCTGGCTGCCCCCGAACTTGATGGCGAAACACGAGCCGCGGCGCTGGCCGTGGCAGGAGGATCGCCCGGTGCTGCCCTGGCCTTTGCCGAACAGGATCTGGCCAAGGCGCAAGTGATCTTTTCCGCGATTATCCAACGCGGTGATCCTGATCTGGCGCTGCGCGGGGCATTGGCAGGTGCTCTGGGAGCCCGGCCTGATCGCGAACGCCAGATGGCGGCAATAGAGGCCGCGCGGATGACCGTGGTTCGTGCATTGGGCGGGGTGGATGATCGGGCAAAGCTGCGTCTGGTCGAGGCTCACGCACGGCTTGTGAAGTTGGCCACAGAAGCGCCGATCTATAACTTTGATGTGGGAATGCTGCTGATGGAAATCGGCTCCTTGCTGGCATCGGCTGCGCCGACTAGGGAAGGCGCAAGGTAAAACGCAGAATCCCTGCATGAAGCATGAATGAAAGTGAGTCATGAAAGTTTCTGGCCCGATGGGCGAACCCTTCTACATCACCACCGCCATTTCCTATCCCAATGGCAAGCCGCACATCGGCCATGCCTATGAGGCGATTTCTACTGACGTAATTGCACGCTTCCAGCGCGCGATGGGCCGCGATGTCCGGTTCCAGACCGGCACTGATGAACACGGCCTCAAGATGATGCAAAAGGCACGCGAGCTGGGCACCACGCCAAAGCAGCTGTGTGACGAAATGTCGTCTTATTTCATTGCAATGTGCGATAATCTTGATGTGTCGTATGATGTGTTCATCCGCACCACGGAAGAACGCCATCACACTGCATCGCAAGAATTGTGGCGCAGACTGGAAGCCAATGGCGATCTCTATCTGGATCGCTATGAAGGCTGGTACTCGGTCCGTGACGAAGCGTTCTACGATGAAAGCGAACTGGTAGCGGGCGAGGGGGGCGAAAAGCTTTCCCCCCAGGGCACACCCGTCGAATGGACGGTGGAAGAAAGCTGGTTCTTCCGCCTTTCCAAATATGCAGAACCCTTGCTGAAGCTCTATGAAAGCCAGCCCGATTTCATCCAGCCCGATGGCCGCCGCAATGAAGTGCTGCGCTGTGTCGAAGGCGGTTTGCGCGATCTGTCAGTGTCGCGCACCAGCTTTGATTGGGGCGTGAAAGTTCCCGGTAGCGACGGCCACGTAATGTATGTCTGGGTCGATGCACTGACGAACTATCTGACCGGACTTGGTTTCCCCGATGAAACCGGCGATTTCGCGAAATACTGGCCTGCCAATGTCCATCTGATCGGCAAGGATATCGTACGGTTCCACGCGGTCTATTGGCCAGCCCTGCTGATGAGCGCGGGACTTGCTCTGCCAAAACAGGTGTTCGGGCACGGCTTCCTGCTCAATCGCGGGCAGAAAGAATCCAAGTCGTTGGGCAATGTCACCGATCCGCTGGCTTTGGCAGAGCGTTTTGGCGTTGATCCTCTGCGCTATTTCCTGATGCGCGAAGTCGCCTTCGGGCAAGACGGCTCCTATTCGCCAGAAGCTATCGTAACACGCTGCAACGCCGAATTGGCCAACAGCTATGGCAACCTCGTGCAACGCGTTCTTTCCATGATTTTCAAGAATATGGACGGAACACTTGAGGCGTTTTCCAGCGCAGAAGCTGACGATGCACTGCTTGCCACGGTGTTTGCTGCGTGCCGTGATGAATTGCCGCAAGAATTTGCCGCAATGAACTTCACAGCCGGCATCGATGCATGGATGCGCGGCGTGTTCGCCTGCAATGCCTATGTCGATGAACAAGCCCCGTGGACACTGCGCAAGACCGATCCCGAACGCATGCGCGCCGTGCTCCTCACCTTGTTCATGGCCATCCGTGATCTGACCATAGCCATCGCACCGGTTGTGCCAAAATCGGCATCCAGGGTGCTGGATCAATTGGGAATCCCATCGGACGGGCGCAGCTATGCCGCGCTGACCAAGGCTGATTGGTACATGGCGCGCGTGGCAACTGGCGAAAAACTCGGGGCACCGGTGCCAGCTTTCCCACGGCTCGAACTGCCAGAGGACGCAGCAACGGCATGATGCTGATCGATTCCCACTGTCACCTCAATTACAGGGGTTTGATTGAAGATCAGGCCCAGGTGCTTGATCGTGCGCGCGAAACCGGTGTGCGCGGTTTTCTCAACATCTCTACCCGGCAAAGCGAATGGGCCGCCATCGTCGCCACGGCAGAGCGTGAAAGCGACGTCTGGGCCAGTGTCGGCATTCACCCCCATGAGGCCGATGCTCACGCCGATCTGGGCGAAGCCGCGCTGCTCGATGCGGCAAGCCATCCGCGCGTGATCGGGATCGGGGAAACCGGCCTGGATTATTACTACGACCATTCCGACCGGCAGGTGCAGCAAGACCTGTTTCGCGTCCACATCCGCGTCGCGCGCGAAACCGGATTGCCGCTGATCATTCACACCCGCGATGCTGAAGATGATACGACCCGGATCATCGAGGATGAAATGGGGAAGGGGGCCTTCCCGGCGCTGATCCACTGCTTCACCGCCTCTGCCACTTTCGGCCAGCGCATGCTCGAATTGGGCCTGTCCATCTCGATCTCCGGCATCGTAACATTCAAGAACGCCAAAGATTTACAGGCCGTTGCAGCCACACTTCCTGATGATCGCCTGTTGGTCGAAACCGATGCGCCGTTTCTTGCACCGGTGCCCCATCGCGGCAAGACGTGCGAACCGGCCTTTGTTGCCGATACATGTGCGTTCGTGGCCGGCTTGCGCGGCACCACGAAGGAATCCTTGGCCGATACAACCGGCGCAAACTTCTTCCGCCTGTTTACCAAGGCCTCGCTGTGAAGCTTACAATCCTCGGTTCAGGCACATCGACAGGCGTTCCGCGTATCGGCAACGATTGGGGTGATTGCGATCCGGCAGAGCCGAAGAACCGCCGGACGCGCGTTTCGATCATGGTCGAAGGCAGCGATGGCAGCCGCTTGCTGGTTGATACGCCAACTGACTTGCGCCAGCAGTTCCTCGCATGCGGGATTGATAGCGTCGACGGCGTCTTTTGGACGCACGATCACGCGGATCATTGCCACGGCATCGATGACTTGCGGCCTCTGCGCTATGGCCGCGCCGGACCCATTCCGGCCTATGCCGCATCCGAAACCGTGCGGCGCTTGCGCCAGCGCTTCGGCTATGTTTTTGCAGGGCAATTCGGCTACCATACAATCTGTGAACTGGACAATCTTGATCGCGTCCGCATGATCTGCGGCATCGGGGTCAACCATTGCCAAATGCCGCACGGACCAGCGCAGTCCACTGCATACAGGTTTGATCAAGGTGGAAAATCAATAGGTTACGCAACAGACTTCAGCGAGATTACCGCCGAGATGGTCGCGCTGTTTGACCGCGTTGATGTGCTGGTAGTTGATTGTTTGCGGCGCAATCCCCATCCGACCCATGCACATCTGGATATGTCTCTGGAATTGATCGAAGCCGCGCGCGTCGGTCATGGTGTGCTGACGCATCTCGACAAGTCGATGGACTATCAAACTTTGGCCGCCGAAACGCCAAGCCACGTCCAGCCTGCGTTCGATGGGCTGGAGATCATCCTGTGACCGGTGACGATTTAGTGCGGATCATCGGGATCATCGCGTCACTCGTTTTGGTGACTGCGGGCTTACGCGGCCGGCAAATCGGACTATCCGATGGCTTGCGCATGGGGGCACTGTGGATCTTTGCTTTCGTGGCCGTAGCCTTGGTTGCATCAATGGTCAGCGTCTGATCCAGTGTTTATTTTACATATATCTATACCACATCATGTCTTTCTGATGTTATTTCAGTGGTTTGATGGTGATACGCCTGTCCATTGTGTTTCACTCCTAAATTGGACGATCAAGGGAGTTGGAAGTGTAAGACGCCGAAGGCGGCTCACTTCCTACTCCCTTGATCGTAATCCGATCGCAGCGTGACGGTTCAGTCTTCGGATGGCGGCATCGGTTCGGGCGTTTGCCCCGGTGATACACGCGCCAGGACAGCTGTGTAGAGCTGACGCCAGTGTTCGGCCTTGCCGCGCTCGCGTTCGGCGGTGCGGTCGGCCTTGGCCTTTTCAGCGCGTGCATCCCTGAGCTCGGTCTCTAGACGCTCGATCTTGTTGC
>JADYXV010000076.1 GCA_020853995.1 Novosphingobium sp. | reverse complement strand
AGGTTGGCTTGTCCCACCCAGCTATCGCGCAATGTGCCGCTGTCATAGCCGGTCAGCCCGACCGTATTGGCATTACTCACCGCGCTGCTGGCAAAAACGTTACCGTAATACTTGTCGGTATGACTGTATTGCCCCAGCACATTGAAGCTGAGGTTATCCGCCAGATCGTGATCGACGCGGGCCTGCGCAATGTGCGCCTTGACCGTGGCGATGTTCAAATCAGCGCGGCCAAAGAACGTATCGTCAAAACCGGTCAGCGGCTTGCCGCCCAGCGATGGCACACCGCGATCGGTGATCCGGCGATCATCGTCGTAATTGTATGCCAGTTCCACCCGCGTTGCATCGCCGGGTTCAAATGCCAGCGTCGGGTTCACGCCGATGAAGCGGCCTTCGAAGTCCTGACGGTGATTGTCGAATTCCTCGTAGGTCGCGTTAAGCCGCCCGCCGATCTTGTCCGTCAGTGGCTGGTTCAAATCGGCGGCCAGCGCGAAAGCGCCAAAGCTGTCGACATTGGCACTCGCCTGGCCCTTTGTGCGATCAAGATCGGGCGTCTTGCTCACGCGGTTAATCACCCCGCCGCCGCCGCCACGGCCAAACAGCAGTGCATTGGCGCCTTTAAGCACCTCGACGCGCTCGATATTATACAGCGAGCGGTAGTATTGCGTGTCGTCGCGCAGCCCGTCGAGATAGAAATCGGCAGTGGTGTTCTGGCCGCGCAGGGTGATCTGGTCGCGGTGGCCTTCGCCCTGCCCCAGCACAACGCCCGGAACATAGCGCAGTGCATCGCCCAGTTGCGTGATGCCCTGATCATCCAACTGTTCGCGCGTCAGCACGGTGATCGTTTGGGGTACATCCACCAGCGGAGTCGGGGTCTTCACCGCATTGGCATCGACCGGGCGATAGCCATCAGCCGTGCCTGTCACCACGATCACCGGATCGGCAAAACCTGCGTCAGCGGGAATCAGCTCGTTTGCATAAGCCGCAGCCGGAGCCAGCGTGGTTCCGGCCAAAAGCAGACTGGCAAAGCGGTACATCGGACTATTCACGGCAATTCCCTGATTTGATTATCATTCGCAAGAAGGCAGGTATTGCGAGGCAATCGCATTTGCAAGGGAATAATTGCGAATTTTTCGCAATAAGCTTGATCTGGATCAATGCAGCGCCAAACCGTTGGGCTTGCAGCAGATTCACAACAGGTTAAACGCCTGTTCGGAATTAGGAGCAGCAACGATGATAGCGACGATCTGGCACAACCCCGGCTGCGGCACATCGCGAAATACCTTGGCGATGCTGAAGGATGCGGGCGCCGATGTAACGGTGGTCGAGTATCTGAAAAACCCACCTACCGCTGACAAACTGGCGCAGCTTTACCGCGATGCCGGGATTACCCCGCAACAGGGCCTGCGCTTGCGCGGCACTGAAGCGGAGGCGCGCGGACTGCCACAGGCTGACGATGCAACCGTGCTTGCCGCCATGGCCGCAGAGCCCAAGCTGATTGAACGCCCACTGGTGGAAACAGACAAAGGCGTGCGCTTATGTCGTCCGAAAGAGAAAGTGCTGGAAATTCTTTAACGGCCTCAAACGCCGTTAAGGCCGTCGATCAGAGTGGCAGCGAATTGCCTGCAAGGATCAGTGCAGCCGCGCACCCCAGCACAACCACTTTGCGCGCAAAATCTTGCAGCGCGAACGCTGGCAATGGCGATTGGATCAGGGCGATGGCGCGTGTCATGCAACATCATTGCGCCGCCAGCCTTTAACAAACCGTAAAGGCGGTCAGTCTTCCAGCCATTCATACAGGGCTGCAAGGCATTCGCGCGCCAAAAGCTTTGATCGTTCCGGGCTCCACCCTTGGGCGGCGCAAGGCAGATCGTCGTTGTCCTTGAACGGCATTTCCAGCGTCATCGCCACTGCACCGAATCGCTCCGCCACCTGATTGGTCGACATCGTCAGATTGGCGCGGCCCGCTCCCGCCGTCGGATAACCCCGCTTGGTCTGGAAATCGGGTGTCCGCCGCTCAAGGATCTGGCGATAGCGGGTGTACCCTGCCCCTTGTGCCTCGGTCCACGACGGGATGCCTTCGAACCCGGCAATGAACACATAGGGAATCGCCTCGTCGCCATGCACGTCAATCGCGAAGTCGACGCCCGTGGCGTCCATCGCATTGCGGATTGCCAGAACTTCGGGAGACCGTTCGGCGCTGGGTTCACGCCATTCGCGGTTGAGGTTTACGCCTGCTGCATTGGTGCGAAGATGGCCACGGCATGATCCATCGGGATTGGCGTTGGGCACCACATGGAACCGGCAGCGCTGGCGCAAGGCGCGCGCATGCGGATCGGCAGGATCGGTCAGCATATCCAGCGCGCCTTCCATCCACCATTCCGCCATCGATTCGCCCGGATGCTGGCGCGCATAGAGCCACACCTGCTTCGGTCCTTCACCCATCGACAGACAATCGATCGATTGGCCCTCGATGCTCAGGCCCAAGTTGCGGTATTCCACGCCCTCACACGCCGCCGTCTGCGCCACCAGATCATGATGCCGCTCCATCGAATAGGGAGCGAAATAGGCAAACCAGCAGGTGCCCGCCTGGGAGGTGTGACGGATGGTCAGCGTCCCGCCGTCTTCCTGCGCGTCATACGTGGTATCGGTACGGCCCCAATATTCGCGGTCTTCTGAAAACACCGCGCGATAGGCCGGCCAGCCACCGGGATAGGCCGATGCGCCAAGTCCGGTGATCTTGAGCGTTAATTCCCGCCCGCCTGCACCATCGACACGGAAGTGGAACCATTGGAAAAACTCGGACGCTTTATCCTTGCGGATCGCCAGCCGCGCGGTCGCGCCCTCAACAGAAAGGACTTCGATATTGCCGGAATCAAATGCGGCATTGATGGAAATGTCGGTCATTTTACGCTGATAGTCTCACCCGAGGTTCCGGGGAAGCCTGTGAACAAGGCATGCGCCAGACGCGGAGCCGTCAACGCAGGCGCTGCTTCTTTGGCCTTGGCGCTTTCACGCGTCTCGGCACGGCCTTCCCACAGCGCTTCGCCGGTTGTCCTGTCACGAATCCGCACCGATAGACGCGTCAACACCACATCCTTCGGTCCGCCGCCCAGATTGACACCCAGACCCACGCCCAGCCCGCTGCCCCAGCCGCCGGTCTGCCCGCCAACGCCAACACTGACCGGTCCCCGCCGGTTTTCGCGCCGGATCGTCTCGCGCTCGACCATTACTTGCGCGATGCCATCTGCCGCGCCGGGTGTCGCACTGCCAAAACCTGCTGCGGTCAATTCGCGCGCCACCGCTTCGCGCCACAGCCCGTCTTCAAGGCTGGCAGGATCACTTCCCGGTGCCAGTTCAACGATAATCGCCGCGCCCTTTAACCGGGGCAATGTCTGCGCGGTGTGAAAGCGCGTTACGTCAACCGGAGCAGGCTTTGCGGCTAGCGGCGTGGCAATCAGCGTTACAGGAACAAACATGGCAGCAAAGCGTTTCATTGACAGGCATCCCTCAATTCATTGGTGAAGATGGCTTGCGCGCCGACCTGCCGCAATGGCAAATGGCACAATCGGTTACCCGACCGGCGCCACCACCGTCGCATCTTCAAACCGCGCGAATAGTGCCGAGGCCAGACGCGCCGCCACTGCGCCATTGTTCAGCCCCTCATCATCCTCACGCGTCTGCGCTTCGGCATGGCCTTCCCACAGCACGCGGCCTGAAGCCTTGTCGCGAATGCGCACATCCAGCCGCGTTGCCACAATCGCCTTGCGCGGCTTGGTCAGGTCCACATTCAGCGCCATGGCCGTGTAATTGCCGCGGTTGGAAACGCCCACTTCCATCGCGCCCGATACCGGCTTGCGCTTCACTTCTTCGGGCACCACCACGTTGTGGGTAATACCGATCTGCGCAACTTGCCCGTCTTCTGCGCCGCTCACCGCGGTGTCATATCCCAGCTTGGCCAATTGGTCGACGACCGCCGCCTCGTAAACCGGCAGCTTCCATTCCGCTTCGGCTCCCGGCGTGGCTGCAACGGTGATAGCTCCCTTGCCCAAAAGTCCGGCTGAATCACTGGAGCGGAACGCCTCCACCGCGATGCGTTTGTCAGGCTGGGTCAACCTTCGCCCGTCATCCCCGCGCAGCCGCTGGTTCATCATCGGCCCGCCCCAGCCCCCGGATACAG
This sequence comes from Novosphingobium sp., assembly GCA_020853995.1. Lineage (GTDB taxonomy): Bacteria > Pseudomonadota > Alphaproteobacteria > Sphingomonadales > Sphingomonadaceae > Novosphingobium. The sequence continues at coordinate 162 of JADYXV010000076.1, read as the reverse complement.
GCTGGGCTTGCGTTACAACTGGCACAGAGACCGCCAGGCCAGAAACAATCAGGGCAGCGCAATACAGCAGTTTGGCAATCATTCAGCTTTATCCCTTAACGACTTCAGCGCGGCTCGGTGCATGGCTATAGGCACCCCGCGCTGTCGCAGATATGAACGCCT
>JADYXV010000075.1 GCA_020853995.1 Novosphingobium sp. | reverse complement strand
TTCAAGTCATAGGGTGCCAAAATTTGCAGCATCTCGGCCAAGGCGATGCCACCGGATGACACCGGCGGTGCAGTGGTGACATCCCACTCGTGGTAGCGGAAGCGGATCGGGTCGCGTTCTTTCACCCGATAGCTGGCCAACTCGTTCAAACTCCACTGACCGCCTTGTGCATTGACGCCAGCGACCAGCTTGCTGGCCACCGGGCCACGGTAAAACCCGTCAAAGCCTTGTTTGCCTAAGCGCTCCAACGTTTTGGCAAGATCCGGCTGGCGGAAAATATCGCCTAGTTTAATGGGTTTGCCTGCTGGCGAAAAAACCGCTCGCGTGCCGGGATAGCGATCCATTTCTGCACGCTTGACCTGATAGCCACCGGCCATCCGTGCATACACCGGAAACCCGTTGCGGGCGATGCCGATTGCCGGGGCCAGTGATTTTTCCAGCGGCAATTTGCCGTATTTTTCAGCCACATGCACCAGCATGGCCGGCAAGCCTGGAATCCCCGCCGACCACGGCCCGGTTTGCGCACGATTGGGATCCAGGTTGCCATTCTTGTCGAGGAACTTGTCCGGCGTGGCTGCTGCTGGTGAAGTTTCACGACCATCCACAAATACATCGCGCCCGGATTTGGCATCGTGCAATAACCACAAACCACCGCCGCCCAGCCCCGAGCTAATCGGCTCGACCACCGACAACGTGGCCGATACCGCCACTGCCGCATCAAATGCATTGCCACCTTGCTTGATGACATCGATGCCCGCTTGCGTGGCCAGTGCATGTGCTGATGCGATAGCTGCACCGGGCGGATGTGCGGGCACTGGATTGGACTGCGCCAGCGCAAGCATCGGCACCAATGACAGCAGGCAAATAGACGCAATTTTCTTCATGGTGCAGCTCCCTCAGCCTGCAGCTGCGCCAGTTTGGCTAACAGCTGTTCCTGCGATTCCGGATGATCGGGATCGGGGTCGATACATTCAACTGGACATACCGAGACACATTGTGGTTCGTCGAAATGGCCCACGCACTCAGTGCAAAGATCCGCTTCGATCACGTAGATGTCTGGCCCCATGGAGATTGCCTTGTTCGGGCAAACCGGCTCGCACACATCACAATTTATGCACAGTTCGTTGATTTTCAGCGACATCGCGGCAATCCGCCAGTTCCCGCACAAGCCCACTGCGCAGGAATGACCAATACGCAACTGCGTGGCCGCATTGTGGCGGCCACGCAAGCAAGACTCACTTGGCTTCTTCGAAGATGTAGTTGACGCCGGCCGGCTCTACCGCAGCCTTGACCCGCTCACCCAGGACGCCGGTACCGATGAAAATCACCTTCACGCCTTTCATGCTGCCAGCCGGAACCGATTTGAACGCAGCTTCGATCATTTCCACCTCTTTCTCGGAGTCAGGCGAAGCAAACACCAACATATTGCCTTCGATAATGCCGCGCCCCAGATCACCCTCCAGCTTTTCCAACTGGCGCTGATACTTGCCGGCAAAATCTTCGACATCACTCTTGGGCAGAAAGTACACAAACGGCGAGCTGGTAATGCCACCCATATGCGGGGTGAGCTTGTATTCCAGATAGGGTTTCCAATCTTTTTGTTCGCTGCTGGTAGGCAACGGAATGGCGGCTTGCGCTTCAACCTTCGGCGCTTCCGCCTTCTTGCATGCGGCAAATGGCAACACAAGACAAGCGACAACAAGCAAACGGATCAACATGTTCATGGGGTTCCCCTGCAGAGACAGCAACAAAAAACGAGAGGCCATGCACCTGTCATGACAGGCTGCCTCGACGATGTGCTTCAAGCGCCACCACTACCGCAGTGGGCACGAAGCCGGACACATCGCCACCCAGCCGCGAAATTTCGCGTACCAGCGACGATGAAATAAAACCGTATTGTTCGGCCGGGGTCAGAAACAGGGTTTCAACCTCCGGGATCAGGTGGCGGTTCATGCTGGCCATCTGGAATTCGTATTCGAAATCCGATACCGCACGCAGGCCGCGCAGCAGCACGCCAGCACCGATATCGCGCACAAAATGCGCCAGCAGTGAATCGAAACCGCGTACCTCCACATTGGCATGGTGCGCCAACGCTTGTTGCGCCAATTGCACGCGCAGCGGCAACGGCAGCGCCGGCCCTTTGGAGGGACTGGCCGCCACCCCCACGATCAGGGTTTCGAATAAAGGGGCGGCACGGTTCACCAGATCCAGATGACCATTGGTGATCGGATCGAAGGTGCCGGGATAAACCGCAATGCGCGTTGCCACGCTCATATCGTTGATGCGTTTCCGCGATCCAGTGATTGCTCGATTGTAGCGCGCCGATACAGGGCATAGCGCACGTCGCGGGTATGGTTTTCGCGATGCAGTGCCCATTCCGGCGGCAAATGCGGGGTGATGTCCGTTGGCGATTCCAGATACAACCACGCTGTTGCCGCCATGCACGCCGGCAACAGCTCCAGCACAGCCGGCCACAAGCCCGCCGCGAACGGCGGATCGACGAAAGCGATATCAAAGCGCGCTGCACTATGGCTGCGCAAAATCGCCAGCGAATCCGCGCGCTG
>JADYXV010000074.1 GCA_020853995.1 Novosphingobium sp. | reverse complement strand
GCATGGGCAACAGCCTCTTCGAAATCGCAAACAAACTGGACCGCGTTTTTCACACGCTTTTTCAGATAAGCAGAAAGCGACCAGTACGGCATCTTGAATTGCCGCCGCACCGCATTGAACCAACCGTTCGCACGCAGCAGCAGCGAATAGGCCTTGTCCCCTGCAAACGCTAACCAGCGAGCATAGAGCACCACACCGTCAAACCCGTCGCCAGGTGTCTCCAGCAAGCGCCGCCCGTCCGCCGTCTCGTGAATTGCCTCAAGTGCCAGTTCGACGCCGCCAAACTCCATCCCTGCATAAGGGCGCAGCATCTCGTCATGGTTGCCCGCGATCAACACCACTCGCGTGCCGCGGTGCGCCATCTTCAGGATGCGGCGGATCACCTCGTTGTGGGCATCGGGCCAATACCACCCCTTGCTCAGCCGCCAGCCATCAACGATGTCGCCGACCAGATAAAGCGTCTCGCATTCAATCGAGGCCAAGAAATCCAGCAGCAGGGTGGCATTGCAACCCCGCGTGCCCAAGTGGAGGTCGGAAATCCATACCGTCCGCAACTTGCGCTTCGGTCTGAAACCGCGCGGCTCGGGCATATCCAGCCAGGCCGGTATTGACGCAAACAGATCTGCCGAGGTCTTGAACGGGACCGAACCACCCGATTTCGCGCGAGAAGCCATGAAGCGCACCTTTCATCAGTTCGCTTCCCAATGGCGGATTCTCGTTGCGTCCGTGTGGCAGGGTGTCACGCATGTGAAACAAGACAAGAACGTAACATGACATCGACAGGTGACGAACCGCCAACAAGCCGCTAGAGAATCAACCACAATGCTCACCAGCCTATCGATCCGCAACGTCGTACTCATCGAAGCGCTGGACCTGTCGTTCAGCGGCGGCCTCGGTGTGTTGACCGGTGAAACAGGTGCGGGCAAGTCGATCCTGCTCGACGCTCTTGGCCTTGTCCTGGGTGATCGCGCCGATAGCGGGCTTGTGCGCGGCGGCGAAGATCAGGCAAGCGTTACCGCCACGTTTGAATTTGCACAGCTTCCCGATCCCATCCGTACATCGTTGTCCGAAGCGGAAGTCGATCTTGAACCGGGCGAGCCGCTGATCGTCAAACGCCGGGTAAAAGCTGACGGCGGCTCCAAAGCCTTCATCAACGATCAGCCCGTCGGCGTTGCTCTTTTGCGTGATATTGCCCGCAATCTTGTGGAACTCCACGGCCAGCATGATGATCGCGGGCTCGTCAACGCCCGCGGCCACCGCTCCTTGCTCGACCGTTACGCTGGCGGCGAAGTTGCTGGGGTCGAACAGGCATGGGGCAAGTGGCGCAAGGCAGAAGACGCGCTGGCACAGGCCCGCGCCGCCATCAGCAAGGCGGCTGAAGAGCAAGACTTGCTCCTCGCCCACCTCACCGAACTTGCGGCTCTTGCCCCCGAAGCGGGCGAGGAAGACGAACTCGCCGGGCAGCGCGCCGATATGCAAAAGGGCGAGCGCCTCTCAGGCGATCTGATTGAACTGCAACGCCTTTGGGAAGGTTCGGATTCTGCGCTGGCGGGTTTGCGTAGCGCCGCCCGCCGCCTTGATCGTATCGCCAGCGAGCACCCGATGCTGGCCGAAGCTCTGGATTCGCTCGACCGTGCTGTCATCGAAGCCAGCGAGGCAGAAGACAAGCTTGCCCGCGCGGCTGAATTACTTGCCCACGATCCGGCCATGCTGGATCGCATCGAAACTCGCCTGTTTGAACTGCGCGCAGCTGCCCGCAAGCACAATTGCACGGTCGATGAACTGCCGGCCAAAATGATTGAAATGCGCGAAGCCCTTGATGCTATCGAAGGCGGCGAGGCACAAATCGGCACGCTTGAACGCACTGCCCGCGAAGCCGCGCTCGATTATCAGGCAAAAGCTGAAGCTCTTTCGGTCATCCGCGCCGAAGCCGCGCGCCGGCTTGATAAAGCCGTTGCAGCAGAACTCGCTCCGTTGAAACTGGACTCGGCCAAATTTCACACCGCCGTCTTGCGCTTGCCTGAGGATCGTTGGGGGGCAGGCGGCATGGACGCGGTCGAATTTCTTATCTCCACCAACCCCGGAGCCGATTTTGCACCGCTGGGCAAAATCGCATCGGGTGGTGAACTTTCGCGATTGATCCTCGCACTCAAAGTGGCGCTGGCCGAAGAGGGCGGGGCCGCCACGATCATCTTCGACGAGATTGATCGCGGTGTCGGTGGCGCAGTTGCCAGCGCCATCGGAGAACGCCTCGCTCGCCTGGCATCCAGCGGCCAGCTTCTCGCCGTCACCCACAGCCCGCAAGTCGCCGCGCGTGGCGACAGGCACTATATGATCGCCAAATCCTCCCAAGGAACCGTCACCCGAACCTCGGTCGGCCTGCTTGATGCAGCGGCTCGCAAGGAAGAAATCGCGCGCATGCTCTCTGGCGCCGAAGTCACTGCCGAAGCCCGCGCCCAGGCAGATCGCCTGCTTGAACAAGCATGACTCCCGATCGCCGCACCGTCATCGGCAGCGCCGCAGCCGCACTCCTGTTCGCCACAAAGGGCCATACGATGGAAGAAATCGATCCCGCACAGGTCTACGCCATCATTGGCCAGATGCAGTCCGCCCCCGACAAACGCGATGAACTGATAGCCTACCTTAGCGAAGGCAGCGCGGACATGCCCGGCAACCTGTCTTACGTGATCTGGCGCGACAAAGCGGACGAGAATTCCATCTGGATCACCGAAGTCTGGAAAGACGAAGCCTCGCACAAAGCCAGCTTGGGCTTGCCTCAGGTTCAAGAAGCCATCCGCAAAGCCCGCCCGATAATCGCCGGCTTTGGCGCAAGGGCAGAGGTCGAGCGGGCAGGGGGCAAGCATTGAGCGTCGAAATCACCGAAGCCGAAGCAGCCAACGAATTGATGCGGCTCGCAAAGCAGATCGCAAAGCACAACCGGTTGTATCATGCTGAAGACACGCCCGAGGTGTCGGACGCCGAATATGACGCGCTTGTCCGCCGCAATGCTGAACTTGAGGCCACATTCCCACACCTGATCCGTGCCGATAGCCCCAGCGCGCTTGTCGGCTACGAAGTCGCCGCGTCGCCTCTGGGCACAGTCGCGCATGAAGTGCGGATGATGAGTCTCGACAACGCCTTCACCGATGGCGAAGTTGCCGAATTCGTCGCCCGCGTCCGCCGCTTTCTCGCGCTTGGCGATGATGCCGAAGTTGTGATGACGGCCGAGGACAAGATTGACGGCCTGTCGTGTTCGCTACGCTATGAAAACGCCAAACTCGTCCGCGCTGCCACGCGCGGCGATGGACAGGTGGGTGAAGACGTCACTGCCAATGTCGCCCACATCGCGGACATTCCGCAGGAATTGAAAGGCGAGGGGCTGTTCGACATTCCCGCCGTCTTTGAAATCCGGGGCGAGGTCTACATGGCCAAGGCTGATTTTCTGGCACTCAACGCTGCACAGGAGATCAGAAGCGATAAACTGTTCGCCAACCCGCGCAACGCCGCCGCCGGATCACTGCGCCAGAAAGACGCCACCGTCACCGCAGCCCGTCCGTTGCGCTTTCTTGCCCACGGCTGGGGCGCAGCGAGTGATGTGCCCGCCGCAAGCCAGTACGAGATGATGCAAAAGATCGCGCGCTGGGGCGTTCCTGTCTCTCCCTTGCTCGTGCGCTGCCCCACAACAGCAGATCTCATTGCCCACTACCGGAACATCGGCCAGCAACGCCCGGATTTGCCCTACGACATCGATGGCGTCGTCTACAAAGTCGACCGGCTCGATTGGCAGGAGCGTCTGGGTTTCGTAGCCAAGGCTCCGCGCTGGGGCATGGCGCACAAGTTCCCTGCCGAACGCGCCGAAACCACACTCGAAGCCATCGATATACAGGTGGGGAGCACCGGCAAGCTCACTCCGGTCGGCCGCTTGAAACCCGTCCTCGTCGGCGGCGTCACAGTTACCAACGTCACCCTACACAACCGCGATGAAATCGGCCGTCTGGGCCTGCGCGTGGGTGATCGCATCGTGCTGCAACGCGCAGGCGACGTCATCCCGCAAGTCGTCGAAAACCTGACCCGCGAAGAGCCTCGCGATCCTTACCACTTCCCGGATCATTGCCCCGAATGTGCGTCCGAAGCCGTTGCCGAAGAAGGCGAAGTCGATGTCCGCTGCACCGCAGGCCTGATCTGCCCCGCCCAGCGCGTCGAACGCCTCAAGCACTTCGTTGGCCGCCCCGCGCTCGATATCGAAGGGCTGGGGGAGAAGACAATCGTCGAGTTCTACCAGCTTGGCTGGCTGAACAGCCCTGCCGACATCTTCAGGCTGCGAAAACGCCGCGCCGACATCGTCGGGCGTGAAGGCTGGAAGGACAAGTCTGTGGACAACCTGTTGGCAGCCATCGAAGCCAAGCGCTCCCCCGATGCCGCCCGTCTGCTCTTCGGCCTCGGCATCCGCCACATCGGCGCTGTAACCGCCCGCGATCTGATGAAGCGCTTCATCACGCTCCCCGCGCTGCGCGCCGTGGCGGAACGGGCAAATGAAGCTGCGCCGACTTCGCTGGACACGAATGGATCCCAACAGGAAGCCGTCGCCGAACTGCTCTCAATTGATGGCGTTGGCCCCGTCGTGGTCGAAGCGCTCGCCGATTTCTTCCACGAACCGCACAATGTCGAAGTCTGGCAAGACCTGCTTTCGGAAGTCTCACCCCCCGATTACATCGTTGAAACCAAAACCAGCGCAGTGGCCGGAAAAATCGTTGTCTTCACCGGCAAACTGGAAACGATGAGCCGCGATGAAGCCAAGGCGCAAGCAGAAGCTCTTGGCGCTCGCGCTGCCGGATCGGTTTCGGCCAAAACCGGGCTCGTCGTTGCAGGTCCCGGTGCCGGATCAAAGTTGAAACAAGCTGCCGCGCTAGGGATTGAAGTCATTGACGAGGCCGCCTGGGCCGAAATCGTCAAGAACGCAGGCTGAACGGCTATGGCGTTTCACACCTGGTGGCTGTTTGTCGTCACCGTGTTCTTCATCTCCGGCTCACCCGGCCCGAATATGCTCCATGTGATGACGCGGAGTGTGGAACTGGGCCTTGCCCGCTCCATACTCGCGATGGCGGGGTGCTTTCTTGCCGTGGTCATGCTGCTTTCGGCCTCCGCGCTTGGCCTTGCTGCCTTGCTCGCGGCGCTCCCAGGCGCTTTCACGGTCCTGCGGGTGCTGGGCGCGGGCTACTTGCTGTGGCTTGGCTACAAATCGTGGACTGCCAAAGATGCCGCCGTTGATCTGGTTGACGGGCAACGCGTGCCAACCATTTCGAACTGGCGAATTTTCCGCATGGCATTCGCAGTAGGCATATCCAACCCCACGGCGTTGCTGTTTGCCGCCGCGTTCCTTCCGCAATTCATTGATTCCACCAAGCCTGAATTGCCACAGTTCGCTGTGATGATCCTGACGTTTGGCGTGACCGAAATTTCGTGGTTCTTCGTTTATGCTCTGGGAGGGCGCTCTATTGCATCTGCGCTTACGCGGCCTTCGCTGAGGACGCTGTTCAACCGCATAACGGGCGGTGTGTTTGTCGCCTTTGGATTGGCGATGCTGGGGTCCCGATCATAAAAATAACGCCGCATCAGGCGGTTGGGAGAATGACATGCTCGAAGACCTCGCCGCAATCGCCGCCGAAGCCGGAGCCATGCTCAAGGCGCGCGGTCAGAAGATAGCGGTGGTCGATGGAGCAACCGGTGGCTTAATTTCGGCCAGCCTGCTCGCGATGACCGGCGCTTCGGCCTATTTTCTCGGCGGCAGCGTGATCTATTCGATGAAAGGCCGCCGGATTGCGCTGGCCCACGCTCCGGGATCCTTGCGCGCTTTTACCTCGGCAACCGAAGCCTATGCCACCGAACAGGCCCGGCTCATCCGCGAACGGCTTGGCGCGGATTGGGGCATTGCCGAAACTGGCGCGGCGGGTGGCGGCAGTGCGCATCCGCTTGGCGTGGCGTCGGGCACCAGCGCGTTCGCCGTCGTTGGACCGAACGGCATCACCGCTTCGCGCCGTATCGAAACCGGCAGTAATGACCGCCTCGCCAATATGCAGGCCTTTACTGCAGGCGCGCTCACGCTTCTGCGTGATACATTGGCGGCGCAGCCATAACGCAAACCCTGCGTTTGCGTGGCGCAGAGGTTTTTTTACATTATTGGAACTGTCGTCAGCGAACAGCTCGACGCCGCAGCCAAAGAATCGACCAGTCCCCGCGCACCATCCGCGCCGCCAACCGGAATCCCGCGCGACGATAGGCCGCGCGCACCGTTGCTTCTTGCGTTTCCAGCAGGCCTGCCAGCAAGACACTGCCGCCAGGCATCACTGCACCGGCAAAGTCTGGCGCCAGTTCAACCAACGGCCCCGCAAGGATGTTCGCAATAAGCAGGTCATAAGGCCCCGCCGCATCCAGCAGTGGATGGTCCATCCCTTCAGCAATCACCATTGCCAACTGTCCGCCACCGTCGCCCAACTGGATGCCGTTGTTATCCGCGTTCTCGGCCACCACTGGCCCGCACACCGCATCAATGTCGCTCGCCACAGCCCGCGCGCGCGACCACAAATGTAGCCCGGCAAAGGCCAGCAGCCCTGTGCCCGTGCCGATGTCCGCCAGATTGCGCACCACCACGCCGCTGGCTTTCATATGGCTCAACATCGCAAGGCACCCGGCGGTCGTTGCATGCTGCCCGGTTCCAAACGCCTGACTCGCCGGGATCACAAAGTCGCGCACGCCCGCATCATCCGTCGCGGGATAATCAGGTGTATGAACATAAAAAACACCCTCGCGGATCGGCTCTACGCCCTGTTGGCTCAGGGTTACCCAGTCCTCGTCGGGCAATTCTTCGACCAATAGCTTGGGCGCACCACCGGCAAACAAGGCGCTGATCGCCGCACGGTCGGCCTTGGTAGGCTTGCGATCAATCCATGCTTCCAATTGCCAGTCGTCAGGCTTGTCCTCGGCAATCTCGCTTCCGGCAATGACGATGTCGTGGTCCCAATCCCACGCGTCCTCATGCGCCACCAAAGCGGCTTGCACCACGTCGCGCGGCGCAAAGGCGGTTACTTTCCAGCTCATGGCAGCAATGCCGTATCAAGACGCGCACGCGCAGACTTCACGATGACGCGGCAATCTTCTTCTTCATACAGCGGCTCTGTGCCCGCCATCCGCTGCGCCATCGCGCTTACGCCGGGGTGGGGGGTCAGGACGATGCCGCAGTCCATTTTATCGATCGCTTCAAAAGTCTGGCGGAACATCGTCACACGTTCAGGGTTCGCGCTGAACCGGTACGTCCCCAGTTGCAGGGCCGAGATACTGTCCAGGTAAGTGAACTTGCGGCAATCATCCCCCGCACAGCTTTGCCAGGTCCAGCTCGTCGAACCCTCGGTATGCCCGGGCGTAGCCAGCATCGTCAGCCGCAACGGTCCTGCGCGCAAAGTTTGCCCCGCTTTCATCACGCGGTCCGGCTTCACGGGATCAAAACCATGAATTTCCTGCACTTGGGGATCGGCAGGGCTAACCTTTCCGCTGCGGAAAGTGGCCGCTGCCTCGTCACGAGCAACCACTTTGGCGCCAGTTGCCTTTTTCATCAACGCCAGTCCGCCAACATGGTCAAAATGCTCATGACTCGACACGATCCAGCGCACGTCTTTCGGGTCAAAGCCTGCCGTACGAATGTTGGCTATGATTTGCGGTGCCGCCTCTGCTGTCGCAGAATCAACCAATACGTGCCCTTTTGGCGAAGTGAGCAGAAGGACAGTGACGTTGCAGGTGCCCACATACCACACGTTGCCATAGATGCGCACTGGTGGGGCAGGATCGTCAAACGTCTCCTTACCCTTACACTGCTCGGTAAAGCGCTGGCCCGCCGCCGGATCAGCAGCTTCGGGGGCTGCAAGGGCAGGGACGGCGATGGTCAGGGCGATAATTTGGGCGATGCTGCAAAACAGCAGTGGACGAATGGTCATGGGCGTTGTTTAGGGGGCAGCGCAAGACCGCGCAACGGTGTGACCTTAATTACATCTGCCGCGCGCTTGCACGGTCGATCATTTCGACTAATACGAATCGCATCCCGATTGCGGCCTGTTTCGCAATCTTTATTGACTTCAAGGGGGTTTGTTCATGGCGCAGGCGCGCAAAGCACGGCCGATTTCGCCGCATCTCCAGATCTGGCGCTGGGGTCCGGCTATGCTGGTTTCGATCCTGCACCGCGTCACCGGCAACGGTTTGGCCTTCGCAGGCCTTGGTTTGCTGTTGTGGTGGATCGGTGCATTGGCAAACGGTCCGGAAAGCTACCAGTCGTTCCTGGATTACACCTGGACCGGCGCGGGCGACGGTCTTCAGCCTGTAACCGCAATCCTTGGCAAGGTTGTGCTGATCGGTCTGACCTGGGCATTCTTTCAGCATGCGGCCTCGGGCATTCGCCACCTGATCCTGGATATCGGGGCGGGCTATGAACTTGAAGCCAACTCGCGCTGGTCGGTCATTACGATTGCTTTCTCGGCAATCGCCACCATCCTGCTCTGGGCCTTCCTGCTGCTGCGCTAAGCGCCGGTGGGATAGGCATTTTATACGAGGCATCACCTAATGGGTAACGGCACCTCAATCGGTCGCGTACGCGGGCTTGGCTCCAGCCACCAGGGTACGCATCACTGGCTCACCTCACGCTTGACCGCGGTGGGCAACCTTGTTCTGATCACATTCCTGATCGTCAGCCTGCTGCTCTTGCCCGATTATGCCTACGCCACAGTGCGTGGCTGGGTCGCTCGGCCGCTGCCATCAATCGCGTTGATCCTGATCATGATCAATACCTTCACCCATGCACGTATGGGCGTTCAGGTCATGCTCGAAGATTATATTCATTCAGAAGGCGGCAAAATCGCTGCCTGGCTGCTGGTCAACATCGTACCGTTCGTAGCCGCCGCATTCGGCGTGTTCTCGGTCCTTCGTATCGCCTTGGGAGGCGCATAAATCATGGCTTCCAGTTCAACTCAGCCTGCCTACAAGATCATTGACCATACATACGACACCGTCGTCGTAGGTGCTGGCGGATCGGGCCTGCGCGCAACGATGGGTTCGGCTCAGGCCGGCCTGCGTACCGCCTGCATCACCAAGGTTTTCCCGACGCGCTCGCACACCGTTGCCGCACAAGGCGGCATCGCGGCATCGCTTGGCAACAACAGCCCGGATCACTGGACCTGGCACATGTACGACACCGTCAAGGGGTCGGACTGGCTGGGCGATCAGGACGCTATCGAATACATGGTGCGCGAAGCACCCGCTGCGGTCTATGAACTTGAGCACGCTGGCGTTCCCTTCAGCCGCAACGCCGAAGGTACGATTTACCAGCGTCCGTTCGGCGGCCACATGCAGAACATGGGCGAAGGCCCTCCGGTGCAGCGCACTTGCGCCGCGGCTGACCGCACCGGCCACGCCATGCTTCACGCGCTGTATCAGCAAAGCCTGAAGTACGATGCGGACTTCTTCATCGAATACTTCGCCATCGATCTGATCATGGAAAACGGCGTGTGCCGTGGCGTCATCGCGCTGTGCATGGACGATGGTTCGATCCACCGCTTCCGTGGCCACGCGGTCGTTCTGGCAACGGGGGGCTATGGCCGTTCGTATTTCACAGCAACATCGGCACATACCTGCACCGGCGATGGCGGCGGCATGGTATTGCGCGCTGGTCTGCCACTGCAAGACATGGAGTTCGTGCAATTCCATCCGACCGGTATTTACGGTGCGGGCGTCTTGATCACAGAAGGCGCGCGCGGCGAGGGTGGTTATCTGACCAACTCCGAAGGCGAACGCTTCATGGAGCGCTACGCTCCATCGGCCAAGGACCTTGCATCGCGTGACGTGGTTTCGCGTTCGATGGCGCTGGAAATCCGCGAAGGTCGCGGCGTTGGTCCGCATAAGGACCATATCTTCCTGCACCTCGATCATATTGATCAGAATGTGCTGGCTGAACGCCTTCCGGGCATCACCGAAAGCGGCAAAATCTTTGCCGGTGTCGATTTGACCCGCCAGCCACTGCCGGTGGTGCCAACAGTGCATTACAACATGGGCGGCATTCCTTGCAATTATCACGGCGAAGTCGTGACCATTGGCGCCGACGGCAACCCCGAAACGATCATTCCGGGCCTCTTTGCCGTGGGTGAAGCTGCTTGCGTTTCAGTCCACGGTGCCAACCGTCTGGGTTCGAACTCGTTGATCGACCTTGTCGTGTTCGGCCGCGCAACCGGTCTGCGTCTCAAGGAATTGATCAAGCCCGGTACGGCTCACGCTTCCTTGCCAAAGGATAGCGCCGATCTGGCACTTGGTCGTCTCGATCACTTCCGCCATGCCAAGGGTGGATCACCCACGGCAGAAGTGCGCACCGAAATGCAGCGCACGATGTCGATGCATGCTGCTGTGTTCCGCACCGATGAACTGATGGCAGAAGGCAAGGTCAAACTTGCCGATACCTACAAGCGGATGGAAGACATCAACGTGTCGGACAGCTCGCTGATCTGGAACACCGATCTGGTCGAAACTCTCGAACTCGATAACCTGATCAGCCAGGCTGCCGTGACGATGCATTCAGCCTATAACCGCAAGGACAGCCGTGGCGCGCATGCGCACGAAGATTTCCCCGATCGTAACGACGCAGAATGGATGAAGCACACCGCAGCCTGGTTCAACGGCTGGGGCGGCAAGGGCGGAGATATCAAGATCGATTACCGCCCGGTCCACGAATACACGCTGACCGACGATGTCGAGTACATCAAGCCCAAGAAGCGCGTGTACTAAAATCAAACCGGGCGCTTTGGCGTCAGGACGTAAAAGCTTGCGCCGGGATTGTGATCCCGGCGTTTTGCTTTCTAATTAGCTGATTGCACGACGGGGCGGGGTTCAAACTTCACCGGTTTGTCCTTGTCATCTTTCGTCGCTTTGGGCTTTTCATCATCAGATTTGCGATTGTCCGATTTGCTGGTTTTTTCGGCAGCTTCGGCAGCGTCACGATTGGCCCAAAGTTTCGTTGAATCTGCCATACTTGCGCTGCGAGCCGGGTATTTGCAGCCCCGTTGTTGGCCAACACCTTTCAGGAAAGCCCGGCGCACCGACCCTGCATAAATTGCCTCGTTCCACATGCGCTCCTGACCGCCGGCTCCGCTCAATTCGCGGATCACCCCGCCAAACGGGATAAGCGAACGGACCAAGGATTTGGCAACACTGCCAACGCTGACTTTTGCGCCACCATCGTCCCGGGCAATATCGATATCATCGCCCAATACTGCATCAAGTTGCGCAATCTCGGCCGAAATTGACGTGCACCGCGTCATCCCGGCGAGGTTATAGGGCTTTTCGCGGGCCGTAATCAGGACTGCTGGCACTTCATCCTTCTTGAGGTTGAAGTCGCTGAGCGGTGTGGTGGCAACATCGCTTGCAGACACGCGGTCTTGCGAAACGGCGGTTTGGGCAGATGCAGGTGCGGCTAAAACGCAAGCGCCACAAAGCAGTGCGAACCGAAGAGTCTTGGTCAAAATCATAGATGCCCCTTTACGTCATAGAAGCATCACCAAGCTCTTCGGTTCCGAACTAATGGCGTTTTCTTATTTGAACGTGTCGCACTGGTCCTCGTCTGCAGTCTCGATGCCTGTCTGCAGCCATTGTTTGCGCTGGGCAGCGCTGCCGTGAGTGAAGGCGTCCTCAACCGGGCGGCGACCGGCGGCTTTCATCAAGGTATCATCCCCGATCTGGTGGGCCGCGCGCATGCCTTCTTCAATGTCGCCCGCTTCAATCCGGTCGCGATTGCGGCCTGCCCACACTCCGGCATAGCAATCGGCCTGCAATTCCAGTGCCACGGACAAGCGGTTGGCCTCGCTCGGGCTGCGCTGTTGCAGTTGGCGCACCTGGGTCGATGTACCAAGCACGTTCTGGATGTGGTGACCATATTCGTGCGCCATCACATAGACTCGCGCAAAATCGCCGCCTGCACCCATGCGCTGGTCCATTTCGGCAAAGAAATCGGTGTCGATATAGATGCCATTGTCAGCGGGGCAGTAGAACGGACCCATCGCGCTCTGTGCGGCGCCGCATCCCGAATTGCCTGCCTGCGAATAGAACGTCAGCTTTGGCGGTTCAAATGCGATGTTGGCCTGCGCAAACAAAGGCTGCCATGTCTTGTTGAGCGATGACAGCGCATTGCAGCTTTCGCGGCTGAATTCGTTGACCGAACAGCTTTCTTCGAGCGTCGTGCCACCTTGTTGTGGGGCTGGTGCGCTCACTTGGGATTGTTGCAAAGTGCCCAGCATTTGCGCCGGGTCCACACCGAACACCAGCGCTGCGATAAGTGCAATTACAATTGAGCCGCAGCCAAGCTTGCCGCCGCCGCCCATCGGGAAGCGCCCGCCGCCACCGCCACGCTGGTCTTCGACATTAATGGAGTTATCAAAATCGTCGAGCCGCATGCATTGCCCCCTTCAAACATTATTGCGACTGGACAAGCGCGGCGTAGCCCGCGATGCCAGATGCAACTTCTTACTCACAATATCCGGAGTATGCGAATGTTCCTGAACGGCAAATGTGCGCTTGTGACTGGTTCCACTTCAGGGATCGGTCTTGCTTATGCGCGGGCCTTGGCGGCTGAGGGTGCCAATCTGGTGCTGAACGGTTTTGGTGATGCCGCAGAAATTGCCAGATTGTGCGATGAACTGGCCGGTATCAGCGGCGGAAAGGCCATTTACGCTCCCGCCGATCTGACCAGGCGCGAAGGCACTGAAGCGATGATGGCGACCGCACTGGCAGAATTTGGCGCGGTTGATATCCTTATCAACAACGCCGGCATGCAGCACGTTGCACCGGTGGAAGAATTTCCGGTCGAAAAGTGGGATGCAATCATCGCGCTGAACCTCACTTCGGCATTCGATGCCTGCCGTCTGGCGATTCCCGGTATGAAGGAGAGAGGTTGGGGGCGCATTATCTTCACCGCTTCTGCCCACTCGGTTACAGCGTCGCCATTCAAGGCGGCTTATGTATCAGCCAAGCACGGCATTGCAGGGCTGGCCAAGACGCTTGCGCTGGAATTGGCGACGCATGGCGTTACCGCAAACTGCATCAGCCCCGGTTATGTCTGGACGCCGCTGGTCGAGAATCAGATCCCCGATACGATGAAAGCACGCGGGATGACGCGCGAACAGGTGATCAACGATGTGATGTTGGTGCGCCAACCGACCAAGGAGTTTGTCCAGCCCGAAGATCTGGCCGCTTTGGCGCTGTTCCTGTGCCGTCATGAGGCGCGGAATATCACAGGCGCCAATTACAACATGGATGGCGGTTGGGTGGCCGAATAAGGGACGTCCGGCCGTTTGTTGTAAAGTCCTGTTCATCCATACAGGTCCAATGGGAACTTGCGCGTCATTCCCGGTTTTGAGAACAAGGGGGCACGACAAGGCGTTTGGGGACAGCGATGAAGCGTTCGGGGGGCTGGCGGAAAGCGATGGCGGGGGCGCTGGTTATCGGCGCCCTGATGCTTGTCGCCGCCAAACCTGCGCCTAAAAAGCCGTCGCCACTTGAACTGTCCCTGAAAGCCCACGTTGAAACACTGGCGAGCGACGAGTTTGGAGGCCGCGAACCAGGCACCGAGGGTGAAACCAAGACGCTGCGCTATCTGGCGCGGCAGTGGTTTGATATAGGCATTGACGCCGGAACCAACATTCCGGGCAGCGGGTGGTTTGCTCCGGTTGATCTGGTTGAGCGTGAACCTGTTCTATCCCGCGCCAGCTTTACGCGCGGTCGCAAACGGTTGCCCTTGCCCGAAGGTAGCGTTTTCGTCGTGACATCAGGCTTGCGCAGTCTGGTGCAGGATGCGCCAATGCTGTTTGTCGGCCACGCTACCATGCCCGTCATGCCGCGTGCAGAATTGGCCGGGCGGGTGGCTGTCATGCTTGATAGCCTGCCTGCCGGTACTGATCCGCAAAAAGTGGGTGACCGTGCGGGCTTGCTGCTTGATGCAGGGGCTTTGGCTGTGATCACCGTGCTTGATGGCGAACGTGGGCTGGAAGACGTGATCGCGCGGCGCAATCGGGCGGGCTACGCGATCGCCGGCGATACGATTGGTGATGAAATCGAAGCGTTCATATCCGTTGCAACGGCGGACATGCTGTTTGCCGGATCGCCGCATGGCACCATTGCCAAGCTGCGTGCCGATGCTGGCGGTGCACAGTTTGCGCCTTATGCATTGGGCATCAACAGCACCTTCGAGGCGACCAGTCGTGAAACGCGGATAAGGACACACACCCTGATCGGGAGAATTCCCGGTCGCTCTCCTTCTGCTGGTGCAGTCCTGATGATGGCGCATTGGGATCACTTCGGCGAATGTGCGCAAGCACCTGCTGAAGACCTGATCTGTAACGGTGCGATTGATAATGCATCCGGCCTTGCTGTGGTGACCGAAGCTGCACGGATTTTGGCCAAGGGGCGGCCGATGGACCGCGATGTCTATATTGTGGCGACAACGGGCGAAGAACTCGGCCTGCTGGGTGCTTTGGCCTTTGCCGAAAACCCTCCGATCCCGCTTGACCGTATCGTGGCGGCTTTCAATGTGGATAGTACAGGGCTGGTTCCACCCGGAGGCCCGATCGGCATCGTGGGCAAGGGATTGACCCCGCTTGATCCGCTGATCGGTGATGTCGTGCGGCGCATGAAACGCAAGCTTGCACAAGGCAATGGCCCCAATGCCTATATCAAGCGGCAGGATAGCTGGGCCTTGATGCAGCATGATGTGCCAGCGGTGATGGTCAGCAGCAGTTATGGCGACATGGAGCGCATCGAGCGCTTTATGGAGGATACCTATCACCGTCCGCTTGATCAGGCCGGTGGCGGGATCGACTATGCCGGAATGGCTGATGACGTTGCTTTGCAGGTCGAACTTGTCCGCGCCTTTGCCGATTCCAAGCGCTTTCCTGCGCGGGAAACACCGCGACGCCAAACCCCCTAGCCGAACCGGCTTATCCTGTTTACATGGGCCGCCACGAATCCCCGGACACAAAGAAGTGGCACCCCTCATGGATATCCCTCTCGGCCTTACTTTCGACGACGTCTTGCTGCGTCCTGCCGAGTCGGATCTTGTCCCGTCACAAGCCGACACGCGCACCCGCCTTACAAAGACGATCGGGCTGAATATTCCCATCATTTCGTCTGCAATGGACACGGTGACAGAAGCCGACATGGCGATTGTCATGGCGCAGCTTGGCGGCATTGGCGTGCTGCACCGCAATCTTTCGATTGAAGAGCAGTGCGCGGCCGTCCGCGCCGTAAAGCGTTTCGAAAGCGGCATGGTCGTCAACCCG